>CAYMHX010000005.1:0-27628 GCA_964390325.1 uncultured Roseburia sp.
AAGTGATTTTTAATGGATTTTTGCATCGTAACTATGAAGGTACTGAATAGTTACTAAAGAATTAGATTTAGACAATGGGTAGTTCACAGATACAGAATTTAGCGACAGATTGAAATAGAGGTTTATATGACAAAGAAGCAGAGAAAGGTACTGTATCGAATTATTATTTCGGCAGTACTGATGATAGGACTTGATTTTTTTCCAATAGAAGGATTGTTAAGATTTTCACTATATTTGATACCATATTTGATTATTGGATATGATATTTTACGAAAGGCATGGAAAGGAATTTTACATAAGCAGGTATTTGATGAAAATTTCCTGATGGCGGTGGCTACAGTGGGTGCCATGATTATCGGTGTGACAGACAGTGGGGATTATACAGAGGCAATTGCTGTTATGCTGTTTTATCAGATTGGAGAATTGTTTCAAAGCTATGCAGTTGGAAAGAGCCGTAAAAATATCAGTGAATTAATGGATATTCGTCCCGATTATGCAAATATGGAGATGGACGGAGTATTAGAACAGGTAGACCCCGATGAAGTGGCAGTTGGAAGTGTGATTGTTGTACAGCCTGGAGAAAAAGTACCGATTGACGGAATTATAATCGAAGGAAATTCTACCTTAAATACCAGTGCATTGACAGGAGAAAGTATTCCTCGTGATGTGCATATAGGGGAAGAAGTAATTAGTGGCTGTATTAATTTGACTGGAATGCTTCGAATTCAGACAACAAAGGAGTTTGGAGAATCTACAGTATCTAAAATTTTAGATTTAGTAGAAAATGCAAGTTCCAGAAAATCAAAATCAGAGAATTTTATTTCTAAATTTGCAAAATATTATACACCAATTGTCTGTTATAGTGCATTGGCACTGGCAGTTGTGCCTCCGATTGTGAGTTTATTGCTGCAGGCAGACCCGAATTGGACGGATTGGCTGTATCGTGCCTTGTCTTTCCTGGTAACGAGTTGTCCATGTGCATTGGTCATTAGTATTCCACTTAGCTTTTTTGGCGGAATCGGTGGTGCAAGTAAAGAAGGCATTTTGATTAAAGGTTCTAACTATATTGAAACTTTAGCTTCTGCAAAATATGTGGTATTTGATAAGACAGGAACGGTAACACAGGGTGTTTTTGAAGTGACAGAAGTAAATAGTGAAAACATGACAAACGTAGAATTGTTAGAATATGCCGCATTAACAGAAAGTTATTCTACACATCCGATTAGTAAGAGCTTAAAAAATGCTTATGGAATGGCTTTGGATATGTCAAAAGTGTCTGAGGTACAAGAAATCAGTGGAAACGGTGTAACAGCGAAAGTAATGGGAAAATCTGTTGCTGTTGGCAATGAAAAATTGATGAAATCACTTGGAATTGCATATAAAAAGGCAAATGCACTCGGCACTTTGGTTTATGTAGCAATAGATGGAAGATTTGAAGGAAGTATTGTCATTTCAGATAAAATCAAACCAAGTGCAAGAACAGCTATGGAACAGTTAAAGAAAAATGGAATTGAAAAGCTCATTATGCTGACTGGAGATGTAAAACAGGTGGCAGAACAGGTGGCAAAAGAACTTGGAATTGATGAAGTTTACAGTGAATTGCTTCCGGCAGATAAAGTAGCAAAGGTGGAGGCAGTTTTAGCGAAAAAAGAAGAAAAAGAAAAGCTGATTTTTGTCGGAGATGGTGTGAACGATGCACCTGTTTTATCAAGGGCAGATGTAGGAATTGCCATGGGGGCAATTGGTTCGGATGCAGCCATTGAAGCGGCAGATATTGTATTAATGGATGATGACCCTGAAAAAATCGCAAAAGCAATTCGGCATGCAAGAAAATGTATGCGGATTGTATACCAGAATATTTATTTTGCAATTGGGGTAAAGGTATTGTGTTTGTTGCTAGTAGCTGTCGGTATTGCAAATATGTGGTTTGCAATTTTTGCAGACGTAGGTGTGATGGTACTTGCTGTGATTAACGCTACCAGAACGTTAGGTATTTTTACGTCAAAATAAGATGGAAAGTTAGCAATCAGCAAATACTAAAAATTGCGTAACTATTCAGAGCAGATTAAGAAGAAAAGGGGGAAATATATGGGTGAAAATTTAGTGGATATTTGTGACGGAATGGAAGTTCACGAAGAACTGTTAATGATTATACAGAAAAAAATGCCCGAAGAAACCGAATTATACGATTTAGCCGAGTTATTTAAGGTGTTCGGAGATTCTACCCGTATTCGGATTTTATTTGTATTATTTGAAACAGAGGTCTGTGTTTGTGATTTAGCACAGGCATTGAATATGACCCAATCAGCGATTTCACATCAGCTTAAAATTTTAAAGCAGAATAAATTGGTGAAAAGCCGCAGAGAAGGGAAGTCAGTATTTTATTCACTGACAGATGACCATGTGAGAACGATTATTGCACAGGGCAGAGAGCATATTGAGGAATAGAAGAACGATAGGAAAACCACAGTTAGTCTTAGAAAGGCTGCTGTGGTTTTTTGGTGTAACGATTCGCAGACTCATTTAAAGTTTTGCTGCGCAAAAAGAGTCTGCTCACACCTGAATCATATTCTTACGCAGCCAAACACTTGCTGTTTGGCTGATGTGTGAAAAGTAACAACTGTTACTTTTTGCTTCTGAAATATTGAAAAAAGAGTTGCAATATACCCCTATGGGGTATATAATAATACAACAGCGAGTGGCTATCGCTATTATTCAGAGCAGTTCAAAACACTTGCTGTTTTGAACAAAAGAACATGATTCAGGTGTACAAAAATCTCACTGTAGCACAATTTTTAATAGATTTTTGTATCGTAACTATGAAGGGACTGAATAGTTACAAGGGAGAAATAGATGGAAGAAAAAAAGAATTGCTGTAATAAGAAAAAAATTCGTTCGGAAAAAGAGCATAAAGACTTATTAAATCGTTTAAGCAGAATCGAGGGACAGATAAGAGGAATTAAAAATATGGTAGAAAATGATGCATATTGTGTAGATATTTTGACGCAGGTATCAGCAGCAAATGCAGCATTAAATAGTTTTAGTAAAGTGATTTTGACAGAACATATTAAAAGTTGTGTAGTAGAGGATATTAAAGAAGGAAAAGAGGAAACAGTGGAAGAATTAACCGTTATGATACAAAAATTATTGAAATAAAGGTGACTATTCAGAGCAGTTCAAAACACTTGCTGTTTTGAACAAAAGAACATGATTCAAAGTGTAAACCGTCAAAGACGGTTAAAAATCCCATTGCTGAAGGCAATTTTTAATGGATTTTTGCATCGTAACTGGAAGGTACTGAACAGTTACAAAATAAATAGTTTAGAAATGAGGTTTTTTATGAAACAATATACAGTAACAGGAATGAGCTGTGCTGCCTGCAGTGCAAGAGTAGAAAAGGCAGTCAATGCCGTAGAAGGAGTAACGTCTTGTTCGGTGAGTCTTTTGACAAATTCAATGGGAGTAGAAGGAAATGCAAATTCGGATGCTGTTATTCAGGCAGTAGAGGCAGCAGGATATGGTGCTAAGGTAAAGGAAAGTGGGAAAAGGGAGAATAATAATGTTTCTTCGGAGGAAATGCTCAAAGATAAAGAAACACCGATATTAAAACGCCGTTTGTTTTCTTCGCTTGGATTTTTAATTATATTAATGTATGTTTCTATGGGACATATGATGTGGGGCTGGCCTTTGCCGATTCGTTTGGCACAAAATCATATTGCAATTGGGCTGATACAGTTATTATTGACAATCATAGTAATGGTAATCAATCAGAAGTTTTTTATCAGTGGTTTTAAGAGCCTATGGCATAAAGCACCAAATATGGATACTTTAGTAGCATTAGGTTCAGGAGCTTCATTTGTTTATAGTACTTATGCATTGTTTGCGATGACGGATGCACAGATGCAGGGGGATATGGCAGGGGTTCATGCTTATATGCATGAGTTTTATTTTGAATCGGCAGCTATGATTTTAACATTGATTACGGTAGGAAAAATGTTAGAGGCTCGTTCTAAAGGAAAGACAACGGATGCATTAAAGGGCTTGATGAAGCTTGCACCAAAGACGGCTGTTTTACTTATAGATGGTGCAGAAACAGAAGTTCCGATTGAAGAAGTAGAAAAGGATGCTATTTTTGTAGTAAAACCTGGCGAAAACATCCCTGTAGACGGTGTCGTAATTGAAGGACATAGTGCAGTCAATGAATCTGCTTTGACAGGAGAAAGTATTCCAGTGGATAAAGAGGAAGGAGATTCTGTATCAGCGGCTACGATAAATCAGTCAGGGTATTTAAAATGTCGTGCTACAAGAGTCGGAGAAGATACAACCTTGTCTCAGATTATTCAGATGGTAAGCGATGCAGCAGCAACAAAAGCACCGATTGCAAAGATTGCAGATAAGGTTTCAGGTGTTTTTGTACCTGTGGTCATTACAATTGCAGTGATTACGACCTTTATTTGGCTTGTATGTGGAGAAAGTATTGGATTTGCACTTGCAAGAGGAATTTCTGTCTTAGTTATTAGTTGTCCTTGTGCGTTAGGACTTGCCACTCCGGTTGCAATTATGGTAGGAAATGGAGTTGGTGCAAAAAGCGGTATTATGTTTAAAACGGCCGTTTCCTTAGAAGAAACAGGAAAAATAGATATTGTTGCATTGGATAAGACAGGAACGATTACTGCAGGAGAACCAAAGGTGACAGACATTGTTCCTGCAAAAGACATTTCAGAAAAAGAATTATTATCTTATGCGGCAGCATTAGAAACAAAGAGCGAGCATCCGTTGGCAAAAGCGATTTTAGAATATGCAAAAGAATATAGTGTAACGTCTTATGGGGTAGAAGATTTTATGGCGTTGCCTGGAAATGGTTTGACAGCAAAAATCAATGATAAAAAAATAACAGGTGGACATTTGGCTTTTATACAAAAAAGTGCTATTATAGATAAAAAAGTAGAGAAAATGGCAGAACAGTTTGCCAAGCAGGGGAAAACACCGCTTTTCTTTGCAAGAGAGGGGCAGTATTTGGGAATGATTGCGGTAGCAGATGTAATAAAAGCTGACAGTCCACAGGCGGTACAAGAGCTACAGAATATGGGAATTCGTGTTGTTATGCTGACAGGAGATAATGAACGGACAGCAAGAGCAATTGGTACGCAGGCAGGCGTGGATGAGGTAATTGCAGGAGTGCTTCCGGATGGTAAGGAGTCAGTCATTCGTTCTTTGCAAAAACAGGGCAAAGTTGCAATGGTTGGCGACGGAATTAATGATGCACCCGCACTGACAAGAGCAGATATTGGAATTGCAATCGGTGCTGGTACGGATATTGCAATTGATGCGGCTGATGTAGTATTGATGAAAAGTCGTTTAAGTGATGTTCCGGCAGCAATTCGTTTAAGTCGTGCAACACTTTCAAATATTCACCAAAATCTGTTTTGGGCATTTTTCTATAATATGCTTGGAATACCGTTGGCAGCAGGCGTATTTATTCCATTGTTACAGTGGCAGTTAAATCCAATGTTTGGTGCAGCAGCTATGAGTTTATCTAGTTTTTGTGTAGTCAGCAATGCGTTAAGGCTGAATCTAATAGACATTCATAATCCTGCAAAGGATAAGCGAAAAAAGCGGATTTCTATGCAGAAAGTAAGTATTACTGAAAATGAAGAAAAAAATAATGAAAAAGAAAGAAAGGAGGAGAAACCAATGGAAAAAACATTAAAAATCGAAGGAATGATGTGTCCGCATTGCGAAGCAAATGTAAAAGCAACATTAGAAGCAATTGAAGGTGTAGCAGCGGCAGAAGTAAGCCATACTGCAGGAACAGCGATTGTTACTTTGGAAAAAGAAGTAGCAGATGAAGTATTAAAAGAAGCAGTAGAAGGCAAAGGCTATAAAGTATTATAAATGTAACAGTTCAGCCCACGCCATTCGCAAAGGCGACTTCGTCGCTTTCCCGTTGCTTCGCAACTAACTTTGCTCATAAAATGGCGTTCCGCTCATCAGCTCAAATGAAAAAATCATGATGCAAGCATCTGATGTTTTTCATTTTGGCTGATGGCTGAACTGTTACTTATAAATAATACAATCATTACAAAAAACTTGAAAACCCGTTATTTTAGCAGGCGGTTCTACAAGTTGTAAGGATTTAGCAGAATCCTTTGCTGTGGATAATGTGGTACGGCAATTCAGATGGGTGCAACGATTGACTATGCGATTGTTATTGAAAGCAGATATTAGTCTGTTGGATATGGAATTTTATGGAATTGCATATTTTGATGGAACGTTTCATGGCAATGGTTATACCATTTAGTGGTGTGACCATCGAAAGTGAAGGTTTACAGAAAGGTTTTTTCCGCTACATTGGAGAATTGGGTGAAGTAAGTGACTTAAATATAAGAGGGACAATTATGCCGTCCGGTTCTCAGGTGGAAGTGGGAGGTATTGCAGGTGTTAATGAAGATACCATGCTGGTCACGGAGTGAACAGTAACGGAAAATCTTGTCATTGGTGCAGCAGTGGTTTTTGTACTTGTAATTTTGTTGCTTATCATACATAATAAAAAAAGAAAAAATAAAAAAGGATGATAAGTGATGATATTTGAAACACATGCACATTATGATGATGAACAATTTACATCAGGCAGAGAAGCATTGCTGGCTTCTCTGCCTGATTGTGGTATTCAAAGGGTGGTGAATGTAGGTGCTTCTCTTGCAACCACTCGTAATTCGATTCAATTAGCAGAGAAATATGATTTTATTTATGCTTCTGTTGGTGTACATCCAAGTGATATTGCAGAATTGGACGAAGCACAGTTTGCATGGTTAAAAGAACAGACTATGCATCCAAAGGTAGTGGCTGTCGGAGAAATTGGACTGGATTATTATTGGGACAAAGAAGCAGAAGTACAGGAAAAACAGCGTTATTGGTTCAAACGCCAGTTAGAATTGGCAAAAGAAGTGGAGCTTCCTGTCATTGTACATTCCAGAGATGCGGCAGCAGATACGATGACAATTTTAAAAGAAGCACATACAACGGAGTTAAAAGCAGTCATTCATTGCTATTCCTATTCGCCGGAATTAGCACAAGAATTTGTAAAAATGGGCTATTATATCGGTGTCGGAGGTGTGGTTACCTTTAAAAATGCAAAAAAATTAAAAGAAACGGTAATGAAAATACCGTTAGAACGAATTTTATTAGAAACAGACTGTCCTTATATGGCGCCTGAGCCCTATCGAGGTAAGCGTAATGACTCCGGATATCTTTCTTATGTGGTAGAAAAAATTGCAGAATTAAAGGAAATAACCGCAGAAGAAGTCGAAACAGTGACATGGCAGAATGCGAGGGAGTTTTATCGTTTATAAGATTTTTGAAATTTATATATGTTACAATGAGTTAGTCCTTTGAAACTATCTTGTAATAAAAAGATAAGAAAAACTTTGTGCAATATATACAAAAAATATGCAATAAAATTGTGCAAAAATAAAATCTATGTTACTTTAGTGTGCTAAAGTTCTAAAATAGAACTGGAATATTTGTAGATAATTAAATAGTTTGATAGTCAAAATATAGTAATTTCTCAGTAAAAAATGACAGTTCCTTCCTAAAAACGAAAATTTGACTTTTGAAAAAAAATGAGTAAGATGTGATTTGTGTTCGGGCGGCAGATAAATGAAAAGTTTATTTGCCGCTTTTATAAAGAATATAAGTAACTATTTGATTTAAAATTTTATCAGTAAAGCTGATTTGAATGGATTTGATTTATTTTAGGGAGGAAACAACAATGATGACAATGAACGTAGCAAGTAAATTAGCATTAGCACTTTGCTTATCCGTTACGTCCGGCGAGCCACAGACAGCACAGATTAATCTGCCATCCAGTGGCGAATTATCATTTAGAACCGAAGAAAAAGTAAGCGAAGTAACATTTGAAAGACATATTATAGATTTTGTAACAGCAAATTATACAAATACAGAAATGTTGATAGAAGAAGCAGAGGTAAGAGCAGCCGAAGTTTTAGAAGTCATCGAGGAAGAAGAAATAAAGATTACAAATCGTTGGAATATTGAACTGACCGAAGAAGAAATTGACCTTCTTGCAAAGATTGTATGGGTAGAAGCAAGAGGAGAATCACAAACAGGTCAGGAAGCAGTTATCGAGGTTATTTTTAACCGTATTGTTTCAGACAAGTTTCCAAATACCTTATATGATGTATTAAGTCAGAAAAACCCAACACAGTTTGCATCATGGAGGTTAAGAGATAGTGCAAGACCAACCGAAAAAGAATATAATTCTATTTATAAAGTATTAAATGGTGAAACAAGTGTTGTTGGAGAAAATACTTTATATTTTGCAACAAAGAAAATTACACGTAACTTAGATGTAAAAATTGGCGGACATTACTTTTGTTATTAAGTTATAATGTTACTGTTTACAGAGCTATCAGACATTTACCGTCAGATAGCGAAATAGCATGATTCAGGTGTGAAAAGTAACGTGAAAAGTAACGTTATAATGAAAGACATAGGCATATGATTGCTTGTGTCTTTTTTTTATGCTAATATGTAATTATTCAGAGCCTAATATGGGCGTAATTATTTTAATTTGTGAATGAGAGGAAATTATGAAAAAAATTGCAGTAGGAATACTGGCACATGTAGATGCAGGAAAAACAACCCTTTCAGAAGGGCTTTTATATACAAGTGGGAAAATTCGTACATTAGGCAGAGTAGACAATCAAAATGCATATTTAGATACAAATCAGATGGAAAAAGAGCGTGGGATTACGATTTTTTCTAAACAGGCGATATTAGAATATAAAGATTTACAGATAACATTATTGGATACGCCGGGGCATGTGGATTTTTCTTCGGAAATGGAGCGTACCCTTTCGGTATTAGATTATGCAATTTTAGTCATTAATGGTGCAGACGGAGTGCAGTCTCATACCAAAACGTTATGGAGATTGTTAAAACGTTATCAAATACCAGTATTTTTATTTGTCAATAAAATGGACCAGCAAGGTTGCGAGAAAGAAGCTCTGCTTTTGGAAATAAAACAGGAATTATCCAGTGATTGTATTGATTTTACCGAAACAGAAAGCGAACGTTTTTATGAAGATGCTGCCATGGCAGATGAGGAGGCAATGGAGCAATTCTTAGAAAACGGAGTTTTGCAGAAAGAAGTAATACAGAAGTTGATTGCAAAACGACTGATTTATCCGTGTTATTTTGGCTCAGCATTAAAGATGACAGGTGTTTTGGAGTTTTTAGAGGGTTTTTATCAGTGGATAAGGCTTCCTTCTTATGGAAAGAATTTTGGGGCAAAAGTATTTAAAATTGCAAGAGATGAACAGAATCAGCGAATGACTTATATAAAGATAACAGGTGGTTTGCTAAAGGTGAGAGATACCATCGGAGAAGAAAAGGTAAGTCAAATTCGGATTTATTCAGGAAGTAAATATGAAACAGTTTCAAAGGCAGATGCAGGAACGGTTTGTGCTGTGATTGGATTAGAGCATACAAAGTCCGGAATGGTACTTGGTGAAGGTGTTCCATCGTTGCTTCCGGTATTAGAACCTGTATTAAGTTATAAAATTTTGTTGCCTGATGAAATCGCACCAGTGCAAATGTTACCGAAACTTCGGATGTTAGAAGAAGAAGAACCGGAGCTTCATATTGTATGGAAGGAAGAATTACAGGAAATCCATGCACAGATTATGGGGGAAGTACAGATAGAAATTATACAACGGATGGTTTTAGAACGATTTGGTGTAGAAATTGGTTTTGGAACAGGAAATATTGTATACAAAGAAACAATCGCAGATACAGTCGAAGGGGTTGGACATTTTGAACCATTACGTCATTATGCAGAGGTACATTTATTATTAGAAGCGGGAGAAACGGGAAGTGGTATGCAGTTTTGTACGGATTGCAGTGAGGATGTGCTGGCGAAAAACTGGCAGAGGTTGATTTTAACCCATTTAGAAGAAAAACAGCATAAAGGTGTTTTGACTGGTTCTGAGATTACAGATATGAAAATTACTTTAATTCATGGAAAAGCACATACCAAACATACCGAAGGCGGTGATTTCAGACAGGCAACTTATCGTGCCGTTCGCCAAGGGTTGATGCAGGCAGAGTCCATTTTACTAGAGCCATATTATGAATTTCGATTGGAAATTCCACAGAATTTAGTAGGACGGGCAATGACGGATATTGAAAAAATGCATGGAACTATGACAGGACCTTTTATAGAAGGAAAAAACAGTGTGATAACAGGAAATGCTCCTGTTTCCTGTATGCAGAATTATCAAAAAGAAGTAAATGCATATTCCAAAGGAGAAGGCAGGCTTTCTTTGACATTAGGAGGATATTGCAAATGTCATAATACAGAAGATGTGTGTTTACAGATTGGTTATGACCCTGATAGAGATACAAAAAATCCGTCATCTTCGGTATTTTGTGCGCATGGAGCAGGATTTTTGGTAGAATGGAATCAAGTGGCAGAGTATATGCACTTACCGGGAAGATTGCTTGGAGTGGGGCGAATGGATTTGTCAGAAAAGGGAATGCCGTCTTTTCAGAAAGCTTCTCATTCAGAGGAGATAAGTATTGGCACAGATGAAATTGATGAGATATTAAACCGTACCTATCGTTCCAATGCACACGGAAAAGAAGATGTAAAAAAATGGTCATCTAAAAATCGTACTCCTAAAAAAGTAATTGCACCTGAAAAGGAATATGAATTTATACCACAAAAAAGGGAAAAGAAAGAAAAATATCTACTGGTAGACGGATATAATATTATTTTTGCGTTTGAAGAATTGCGAAAATTGGCAGAACAAAATATTGACGCAGCCAAAGACAGGCTTTTAGAATTGCTTTGTGATTATCAGGGAAGTAAAAACTGTCATTTGATTGTAGTATTTGATGCTTATCGTGTAGTAGGGCATAAGACAGAGATTTTTGATTATCAAAATATTCATGTGGTATATACCAAAGAGGCAGAAACGGCAGATGCTTATATTGAAAAATTTGCGCATGAAAATGGAAGGAAATATCATGTCACAGTAGCCACTTCAGATGGATTAGAACAGATTATTATCAGAGGACAGGGGTGTTTTTTGCTTTCTGCAAAAGAATTGGAAGAAGATATGAGAGCAGCGAAAAGAGAGGTATTGGATATTATTTATCAGAAAAAAGAAACAATGCATAATTATCTGTTGGATGCCGCAGATGAAGAAACCTTAAAGCTGTTAAAAGTTCAGAATGAAATATAGAAGGAGTAGTTATGTTACCACAGGATTTTAAAAATAGAATGAAGGAAATGTTAGGAGAGGAATATGAAGTATTTGAAAAGAGTTATGAACAGGAAAAGTATCAGTCCCTTCGTATTAATCCATTAAAAACAGATAAAACAACTTTTTTAGAAAAAACAATCTTTCATTTAACAGAAGTTCCATGGTGCGAAAATGGTTTTTATTATACTGCAAATGATACACCGGGAAAACATCCTTATCATGAGGCAGGAGTTTATTATATACAGGAAGCAAGTGCAATGGCACCTGTGGAGTATTTAGATGTAAAGCCGGGAGAGCGGGTTTTGGACTTGTGTGCAGCACCGGGAGGAAAAAGTACGCAGATTGCCTTAAAAATGCAGGGACAGGGAATGTTAATCTGCAATGAAATTCATCCGGCAAGAGCAAAAATCTTATCTGAAAATATAGAACGGCTTGGAATTCAAAATGCAGTGGTATTAAATGAAACACCTGCACATTTAGCAGAAGTATTTTCTGAATATTTTGATAAGATATTAGTGGATGCACCATGTTCTGGCGAGGGAATGTTTCGTAAAAATGAAGATGCCTGTAATGAGTGGAGTCTGGAAAATGTTCGTATCTGTGGAGAACGGCAGGATGAAATTTTAGACTATGCAGCTTCTATGCTAAAACCGGGAGGAAGAATGGTATATTCTACCTGTACCTTTGCACCAATAGAAAATGAAGGAAGCATTTCTCGCTTTTTAGACCGTCATAATGAATTTGATACCGTTTCTGTTCCGTTTTTTGATGGTATGACAGCAGGAAGGTCTGACTGGTATTTGGAAAATGAAGAAGGCGAATGGAAAGAGCAACTTACTCGTACCATTCGTTTATGGCCGCATTTATTAGAAGGAGAAGGGCATTATCTGGCAGTATTAAAAAAGCAGGGAGTATTGGAAGATTATGCAGGATACTGCAAAAATCCAATAGAAAAGGGTATTTTGGATAAAGAATGCGAAGATTTCTTTGTGTTTTGTAAAGAAAACTTAAAAGAAATACCTCAAAAGCTGTTTGGGAAAAAAATAAAATTTGGAGAACAGCTTTATTTGATACCTGAGGAAATGCCTTCTTTGAAGGGTTTAAAGGTTTTGAGAGCAGGGTTACATCTTGGCACTTTGAAAAAGAAGCGTTTTGAACCATCCCATGCATTCGCACTTTATCTTCACGCAGAGGAAGTAAAACATGTAGTTTCTTATTCGGCAGACAGTTATGAAATGAAAGCTTATTTATCGGGACAGACCTTAAATTGTAATGGGGAAAAGGGCTGGTATTTAATTTTGGTAGACGAATATAGTGTAGGATGGGGAAAACTGGCAGGTTCTATTTTGAAAAATCATTATCCAAAGGGATTACGGATTTGTTAGGAGGATTTATGACATCAAATGAGATAAATAATTTAAAACAAGCATTGGAGAAGGCAGAAAATTCGAATAGAAAGAAAAATGATTTCTTAAATCGGATGAGCCATGAAATTCGTACACCGTTGAATGCAATTATTGGATTATCTTATCTTACAAAAGAAGGAGAAAATATGCCTGCAAAGGTATATGAAAATTTAGATAAAATAGAGCAATCAGCACATTTTCTTCTTTCTTTTGTCAATGATATTTTGAGTCTGTCAGAATTAGAAAGCGGTAAAATTGCATTAAATTCTGATATTGTAGAAAATAAACCATTTTTTGATAAATTAAATCGGCATATTTTAGGACTGACGGCCTCAAGACAGATACAGTTTATGTTTTTACAACAAAATGAAACAGAAAAATATTATATTTTCGACAAGAAAAAATTGGAAAAAATCATTTTAAATGTGATAGAAAGCTCCATGAAATCGACACCTGCAGGAGGAAGTATCGTATTGGAAATGAAAGTCTTGCCAAAAGATAAGGAAACGGTTTATTTGGAGTTTCAGATTACGGACAATGGCTTGGGAATTGAAGATGATATTTTGCCTTTTGTATTTGAACCGTTTGAACATATTTATGGAGAAAGCACTACCTTGTATAATGGTTCTGGTTTAGAGTTAGCCATTGCTAAATGTATGACAGATTTAATGAAAGGAAATATTCAGGTCGAGAGTAAAAAAGGAGAAGGAACCGTTTTTACCATTACCGTTTCTGTTAAAACAAAGCAGGAAAGAAACAAAGCTTTGAAAGAACAAGATTTAAAAAGGGAAGACTATGATTTTACTGGCAGAAGGGCATTGGTAGTAGAAGACAGCCAAATAAATATTGAAATTGCCAAAAACCTTTTGAAGCATAAAAATTTTGAAGTAGAAGTTGCTTTAAATGGTGAAGAAGCTGTAAATAGCTTTGAAAGTCATGAAGCAGGATATTTTGATATCATTCTTATGGACATTCGTATGCCGGGGATGGATGGATTAGAGGCAACAAGGCAAATTAGGAGCATGACGAAAAGAACGGATGGACAGACAATCCCAATCTTGGCTATGACAGCAAATGCTTTTGAGGAAGATGTAAAAAAATCTTTAGAGGCAGGAATGAATGGACATTTGAGTAAGCCAATAGATATTAAACAAATGTATGCACAGTTAAACAGCCTTCTAAATGAATAAGAGCAACTATTCAGAGCTTAACAAAAAGAAATAATTTAAAACGAAGTAATTTCTCCCGTACAGCGGGAATAATGGTATACATGGTCTGAAAGAATTTCATCTCTGCTTAATTGGGTATCATTTACTTCCTTTACCATAGAAGCCATCTCTTTGGAAGACTCAGCATAATCAACAGGAATGAGTAAGACTTCATGAATACTGCTTGGAATGATACAAAGGTCGCTGTTTAACTTAGCAGAAATATTTGCTAATACATTTTCATAAAGAATACAGCCTGCACCGTTTAATTTACTACTATTTGATAAAATATACATGGGAATGGGACTAAAATTTGCATCTGGTAAATCAGAATTTTCAGAATAAAACAGGTGCTTTAATATATCAGCCATATTCAGCAATTGATAGGGCAGAAGCTTTGGTGTATTTTGCATAGCAATTTGAAATAATTCTTTTTGAGAAATGTTCCAGAAGGATAAATGCTGTTGATGAATTAGAATGGTTGCGTAACCGTTGTCGGGTGTTTTTAACAGGCAGTTACATAAAATTGCTAAATCCAGATAGCGGATATGAGGGATATTTGACAATAATTCTTGGTTCTGTTTAAAATTTACCAGTTTAAAAACCAAATGTTTTTTTACTTTTTCAAAATCGGTAAAGAAAGAAATATCAATTGGGTGTTTTGGCGTATTTTTTTGATAAGAACAAAGAATTTCATCACAGATTTCTGTAATACTTTTTCCTGATAAATACTGTTCATAATAATAATTCAAATAAATAGTTGGTGAAATATTACTTTGTTTGGATAAGATAGTTAAACCATCTAAGTGGATGTCATTATTTTTAATGATATCTTGAAGGGTAACTTTGAAATCAGATTTTAAAGAACCTGAAATCGTATCAATGATGTTTTGTTTAAATTCCTGATAAGTCATAAGAAAATCTCCTTTTTGTCAGGAATTTTGCTTTTCATGATTTGTAATTAGAATACAGCCTATGGAAAACTGTATGTCGATAATGTATCATAGAAATTGCTAAATTACAAGTAGAAAATGTTGTGTTTTTGTAAAATTTACTGAATTAAGGATTTTTTAAGAAAAAAATATTAAAAAATAATTGCTTTTTTTTCTATTTACGATATAATGGGATAAGAAACAACGTATTAATAGTCTGCCGATATGGCTCAGTTGGTAGAGCAACGCATTCGTAATGCGTAGGTCAGGGGTTCGAGTCCCCTTATCGGCTTAGGTAGAATGCCTGCGGGCATTCTATTTTATGCTTTTAAGAAAAACTTAAAAGTATCATATTGTTTTAGGAGGAAAAGAATATGAAGAAGAAAGTAATGAGCTTATTGTTAGCAGCAGCAATGGCAGTTTCTATGTTCGCTGCATGTGGTTCATCAGATGATGGTGCTGCAAACAATGATGCAGAAAACAATGTGGCAGACACATCTGTTGCTTCCGATGAAAATGAGGAAGAAGATGCAGACATGGAATATAGCGTAGCTATGATTACAGATTACGCTGATATTACAGACCAGTCATTCAACCAGACAACATACGAAGCATGTAAAGCATTTTGTGAAGAAAATGGTATTGATTTTAAATACTACAAACCTTCAGGTGACTCTACAGCTGACCGTGTAGCTTCTGCTGAATTGGCAATTGATGATGGATACAATATAATCGTTATGCCGGGTTACGCATTTGGTGCTACCATTGCTGAAGTTTCCGGTGATTATCCAGAGGTTAAATTTATTGCTTTAGACGTAGCAGCAGGTGACTTATTAGAAGCAGGTGTAGCTCTTGCAGGTGGAGAGTATGACTATAATCCGGATAACTGGGATGTAAATGAGTATGTATATATGGATAATGTATACTGTGCTGTTTACAGCGAAGAACTTTCCGGTTATATGGCTGGATATGCTGCAGTAAAACTTGGCTATGAGAAACTTGGTTTCTTAGGCGGTATGGCTGTTCCAGCGGTTACACGTTTTGGATATGGTTTCGTTCAGGGAGCTGATGCAGCTGCTGCTGAAACAGGTGCTGCTGTAGAAGTGAAATATGCATACGGTAACCAGTTTACAGGAGATGCTGATATTACAGCTGCTATGGATACATGGTATCAGTCCGGAACACAGGTTGTATTTGCTTGTGGCGGTGGTATCTTCACATCTGCTGCAGAAGCTGCTGTAAAAGTTGGCGGAAAAGTTATCGGTGTTGATACAGACCAGTCTGCAAACATTGATGGTTCTTACGGCGAAGGTCTTACAGTTACATCTGCCATGAAGGGTCTTTACCCAACAACAATCGATACATTAACAGATGTTATTTTAAATGGTAACTGGGCTAACTATGCTGGAAAGATTTCTACACTTGGTTTAGTATCTGAGACAGATGTAGAATCAAATTATGTACAGATTCCATTAGAAACAACACAGTGGTCTGAAGGATTCACACAAGATGATTATAAAGCACTTGTTGCTTCTATGTATAATGGAACCGTTACAGTTTCCAATGACACATCTGTAGAACCTACAGTTACAGCAATTACTGTTGAATATCTTGGAAATTTAAAATAATTTTATAATACTTAGCTTATTATTAAGGAACAGGCAGAGATGTCTGTTCCTTTTTCATATAATCAGTTACTGTTCACTCCGTGACCAGCAACGATTGATTTTTGCATGAAAATTTGCTTCGCAAAGCAAAAATCAACCCCTGAATCATGTTCTTACGCAGCCAAACAGCAAGCGTTTGGCTGAAGTGTGAAAAGTAACTATAATCACATCCTTTTTTTGTTAAAAAGTAAGAGTTACTTGCGAACTTTGCAACAATATTGTACTATTATATATAGTATGTGTATCTGTAAAAATGTGGATGGATACAACATGATAAATATTAAATAAGGGGGATAAAACGTGGAACAGTCTTATGCAATTGAGATGCTCAATATCACAAAGAGATTCCCTGGTATTATTGCCAATGACAATATTTCGCTGCAGTTAAGAAAAGGCGAAATTCATGCACTTCTTGGCGAAAATGGTGCCGGAAAATCTACTTTAATGAGCGTGTTATTCGGTTTATACCAGCCAGAAGAAGGCGTGATTAAAAAAGACGGAAAAGAAGTAAAAATTAACAATCCAAATGATGCAAATGATTTAGGAATTGGAATGGTGCATCAGCATTTTAAATTGGTAGAATGCTTTTCTGTTTTGGACAACATTATTTTAGGGGTAGAGCCTAATAAATTTGGTTTTTTGAAAAAGTCAGAAGCAAGAGAGAAGGTAATGGCACTTTCTGAAAAATATGGACTTGCGATTGACCCCGATGCAATCATTGAGGATATTACAGTAGGTATGCAGCAGCGTACAGAAATCCTTAAAATGTTATATCGGGACAATGAAATTTTGATTTTTGATGAGCCAACGGCTGTACTGACACCTCAGGAAATCGCAGAATTGATGCAGATTATGAAAAATCTTGCAGCAGAAGGAAAGAGTATTCTTTTTATTTCCCATAAGTTGGCTGAGATTATGGAAGTAGCAGACCGTTGCAGTGTTATCCGTAAGGGAAAATATATTGGTACGGTTGATACAGCGAATACAACGATGGCAGAATTATCAGCTATGATGGTAGGACGTGATGTGAATTTTCATGTTGAGAAGAAGGAAGCGAATATCGGAGAAGTGATTCTTTCTGTAGAGAATATGACAGTTGCTTCTAAGGTTCATAAGAATAATGCAGTGAAGAATGTTTCTTTAAATGTTCGTGCAGGCGAAATTGTATGTATTGCAGGGATTGACGGCAATGGACAAACTGAGTTTGTTTATGGTTTGACAGGCTTAGAACCGTTGGTTTCCGGTAAAATTACAATGTGCGGTAAGGATATTACGAATACCTCCATTCGTGAACGCAATGTCATGGGTATGAGCCATATTCCGGAGGACCGTCATAAACATGGTCTGGTACTGGATTATAGTTTGGAAAACAATATGGTATTACAGAGATATTTTGAACCTGAATTTACAAATAAAGCAGGATTTTTGAAGTTTAAGAATATTAGAAAGAATGCAGAACGCTTAATAGAACAGTATGATGTTCGTTCCGGACAAGGACCAATTACAATTTCCCGCAGTATGTCCGGTGGTAATCAGCAGAAGGCGATTATTGCCCGTGAAATTGATAAGAAGCCGGAAGTATTGATTGCAGTTCAGCCAACCCGTGGTTTGGACGTAGGAGCGATTGAATACATTCATAAACAGCTTGTGGCACAGCGTGATGCAGGAAAAGCAGTATTATTAGTATCTTTAGAGTTAGATGAGGTTATGGATGTGCCAGACCGTATTCTTGTAATGTACGAAGGGGAAATCGTGGGTGAATTTGATCCTAAGACTGTTACACAGGAAGAATTGGGTCTTTATATGGCAGGTGCAAAGAAAGATGAGGTGACTGTATCATGAAAAAAATATTAAAAAATGACGCGGTGCAGTCGTTAATTGCATCTTTTATCTGTATTATTATCGGTATGCTGGTAGGTTATTTCGTATTGCTTGCAATTGAACCAAACGGTGCAGCAGAGGCAATTCTTGATATTGCAAAGAATTTCCTTGGATATAATAAACCTGCAACACAGATGAAACACATGGGTACGACGCTGGTGAAGACTGCCCCATTGGTGATGTGTTCTTTATCGGTACTGTTTTCTTATAAAGTTGGATTATTTAATATTGGAGCAGCAGGTCAGTATGTCATCGGAAGCTGTGCATGCCTTTATGCAGCGTTAGGGCTTGGTTTTGGATGGTTTCCTTGTATGATTTTTGCAGCAGCAGCAGGTGCGCTTATGGGCGTAATTTCGGGTGCATTAAAGACCTATTTAAACGTAAATGAAGTTATTTCCGGTATTATGTTAAACTGGATTGGTCTGTATTTTACGAATATGGTGCTTGCGGGAGTAAAAGATACAGCCAGTGCTTACACATATACGTTAAAGGCAAAAGCACAGCAGGCAATTCTTCCAAGTGCAGGACTGAATGAAATTTTTAATGGCAATAAGTATGTCAGCATTGCCATTCCATTAGCTGTTATTTTTGCAATTATAGTATGGGTTGTATTAGAAAAAACAAAATTTGGTTACGAATTAAAGGCGACAGGATTTAATAAGAATGCTGCAAAATATTGTGGTATGGCTGAAAAGAGAAATATCATTGTTTCGTTGGCAATCAGTGGTGCATTGGCTGGTTTGGCAGGTTCCTTTATGTATCAGACAGACTTAGAACAGTGGCAGGTGACCATTTCTTCTGTTCCGGGTATGGGATTTAATGGGATTGCCGCAGCATTTTTAGGTGGATTAAGCCCAATTGGTTCCATTTTTGCCTCTTTCTTTATTCAGCATATTACGGATGGCGGTTCACATGTAGACTTAAGTGTTTATTGCTCACAGATTTCAAGTTTAATTTCTTCGTTAATTATTTATCTTTGTGGATTTGTTGGATTTGTTAAGATGGCAATGAACGCTTCTCTTGCAAAGTCAGAAGAAAAAAAAGCTGCAAAAGATAAGACAAAAGAAGGAGGAAACAAATAATGACATTATTACTTCAGTATACAATTTTATTTGCATGTATCCTTACTCTTGTTGCATTAGGTGGTTGTTTTGCAGAACATTCCGGTGTCATTAACTTAGGTTTGGAAGGTATTATGGTAATAGGTGCGATGGGTGGAGCACTTGCAATGCGTGCTATGCCGGATGGAACAGCACCATTTATCATCATTGTGCTGACCATTGGTGCAGCATTGATTTGCGGGGTGGCGTATTCCTCTCTTTTAGCAGTTGCAGCAATTCATTTTAAAGCAGACCAGACGATTGTTGGAACAGCGATGAATATGCTTGGAACAGCAGCAGCTACTGTTATTGTAAAATCCATTAATACTATTTCAAATCCGGATGACCATTCTTCCATTGTACAATATATTGATGAAAAGAAAGCATTTATTGTAAATATCAATGGGTTTGAGTTCAGTTGGTTTATGTTGATTACGGTTCTTGTGACCATTGTTTCCTATGTTATTTTGTATAAGACAAAATTTGGTCTGCGTTTAATGGCATGTGGAGAACATCCACAGGCGGCAGACTCGGTTGGTATCAACGTTTATAAAATGCGCTGGGCAGGTGTTTTAATTTCCGGTTTGCTCGGTGGACTTGGCGGTATCATGTATATTACGACGGGTGTATCTGAGTGGCAATTCGAATATGGTGTAGCAGGATTTGGTTTCTTAGCACTTGCGGTTATGATTTTTGGTAAGTGGAAACCACAGAATATTGCATTGGCAGCAATTTTATTTGGATTCTTCCGTGCATTATCAAATGTTTATTTTGGATTTGATTTCCTTGTAAAAATAAATATTCCAAGTGGTGTTTATAATATGCTTCCATATGTGGTATCTTTGGTTGTACTTGCATTTACTTCAAAACATTCAAGTGCACCGAAAGCAGAAGGTATTCCTTACGATAAAGGGCAAAGATAAAAATTATAATGGAGAATTAATTTACGGAGGGTAGAAAACGATGATTTCAACAAAATACTTTGACCACACAATTTTAAAAGCAGATGCGACTGAAGAAGCAGTTGCAAAAATTTGTGCAGAAGCATTAGAACATGATTTTGCATCTGTTTGTGTAAACCAGTATTATACAAAGTTTGTGGCAGAAAAGTTGGCTGGTTCGGATGTAAAGGTTTGTACGGTAGTAGGTTTCCCTTTGGGGATGTCTGATACAAGAGTCAAAGCATTTGAAACAAAGGCTGCAATTGAAGACGGTGCCACAGAGATTGATATGGTAATCAATGTAGGTGCCTTAAAAGATGGCAAGTATGATTATGTATTGAACGATATCAAGACATTAAAAGAGGTCTGTGGTAAAGATATTGTATTAAAAGTTATCTTAGAGACCTGTCTTTTAACAAAGGAAGAAATTGTAAAGGCATCTGAATTATCCAAAGAAGCAGGGGCAGATTTTGTAAAAACATCAACAGGATTTTCAACAGGTGGTGCAAAGGCAGAAGACGTTGCACGGATGAGAAAAACGGTTGGTGAAGATATGGGTGTAAAGGCATCTGGCGGTATTCATAATGAAGCAGAAGCACAGAGTATGATTGATGCAGGTGCAAGCAGACTTGGTACGAGTGCAACACTTGCAATTATTGGAAAATCTGCTGTAACATCGGATTATTAAAAAACAGACAAAAGAGGAAAAATCATGAACCATACAATTTTAATAGGTATTGCAGGTGGAACAGGAAGCGGTAAAACGACTTTGGCAAATAAAGTAGTGGAAAGTTTTGGTGCAGATGAGGTTAGTATTTTACGACATGATAACTATTATAAACGCCACGACAATATGACTTATGAGGAACGGTGCGGGTTAAATTATGACCATCCGGATGCATTTGATACAGAGCTTTTATGTGAGCATATTAAAATGTTAAAACAGGGAATGGCGATTGAAATGCCTGTCTATGATTATACGGTGCATAACCGTTCGGATGAAGTTGTGCTTGTAAAACCTGCACCAGTCATTGTATTAGAGGGTATTTTAATCTTTGCAGAGCCGTTGCTTTGTGAGTTGATGGATATTAAAGTTTTTGTAGATACAGATGCAGATGTACGAATTTTACGCAGAATTTTACGGGATGTAAAGGAAAGAGAACGTTCTTTAGATAGTGTCATTGGTCAATATTTGACTACGGTAAAACCAATGCATGAACAGTTTGTAGAGCCAAGTAAACGCCGTGCAGATATCATTATCCCGGAAGGCGGGGAAAATCAGGTGGCGTTACAGATGTTGATAGAACGTGTGAGAAAACATTTGCGAGGATAAAGTAAAATAAAAAACAGATGAAATTCTTTTCTTTTAAGAATTTCATCTGTTTTTTGATTAACTAATAGATTAAGTGAGATGGTACGGCAGCAGCCATAGCTTTATATGCTTTTTTACTTGGATGCAGATGGTCTCCACTGTCAAATCCAGCTTTAAAACAAGAAGGATTTTGTTCATCTCTTAAAGCGATATCAAAATCGATACAGCCATCAATATCATGGTTATCCCGAATCCAAGCATTGACTTCATTACGCATTTCTTCACGGAATGGTGCGTAAGTACGCCAGCCATAGAATGGGAGCAGTGTACCTAAATATACTTTATAATTCAAGTTTTTGGCTTCGTCAATATACCATTTTAAGCCTTCAGTCAGTTCTTTGACGGTTGGAAGGTCGCTCATTGGGCGGAATGGATTTTGTTCTGTACCGACAGGATGGATAATATCATTAATTCCCTGCTGAATAATAATGGTATCACAGCCAGAGGCAGGTGCTTCATGCAGGAAACGATTTTTGCCTTTTAGGCCGTAAGATTGATAAGTAATACAGTCGTATTGTCTAAGAACTCTGGTGCCGCTTACGGCACGGCGAAGAACCGCAGTATGATTTTTTTCGAGGGAAGCAGCACGAAGCATTAAGTAATCTGGCCAAGACTGGGCTGTAATCGAGTCTCCATAACACATAATGGCATGATTTCCCTGTGCAGATAGAATTTCGATATTACTTAGGAAATAAAACCAGTTGGTTGTTTTGGTAAGGTCCATGGAAAGTCTTCCAGAGTGAGTTGCATCCCCAATACAGAAAAATCCTTTAGAAAGAGGTCCTGTTACTAATACAGCAGAACGCATGGAAGTATAGTCTTTGAAATAAAGATTTACACAAATAGTATCACCAGCTTTTACATTCATAAATATCGGGTCGCTGACAATGTGGTCTTTTGGAAAAATACGGACATCAGAACTGCTGAAAAAAGTAATGTCATAAATCTCATCTTCATTCATAGGACAGGTCAGTCCGATTTTTTCAGTGATACTAACGTGAGAGACGGCAACTGTTGCTCTTGTAATATCAATACTTTCTGAACCACAATAATTATCGAAGGTAAAGCGAATGGCTTCTCCATCAAATGGTACATAAATTGGGTAACGTAAAGTGATATTTTTGGCATAGGATTCAGGTCTGTGTTCTGCGAAGGACATAGCATTTCCCCACATAGAAATCCATTGATTCATAGTTGTCTTTGTTCCTTTCATGTCTATTCTTTGGTATGCTGGCAGAGTGCCGAACAAAAATATTATATCAGTTAAAAATACTCTTGTGAAGTCTAAAATAGCTAGATAAATGGATTTCTGCTTGTTGTTTTTAGCAGAACTTGTTATAATACGCATGTTCTATTAATTATTTCAGAGCAAGTCGAGATATGAATAGAAGTATAGAATTTTATTATGTTTCACTTTGGTTGGATAATGTATGAATGTAATAAAATAATGATAAGTGAATGAATTTATACAATTTGAAGAATGTGAGGAATTATGCACTCAGATACTATTTTAATATTTACTTCCAGAGAAATTTGTTATAATTCTCATTTTTTCTTTGCACATCAAATGGGTGGTGCATTTGAGAAGTTAGGATACGAGGTAGAATATTGCGAATTTACAAGAGAATCGGATTTTGATGAGGTGTTAAAGCCATATTTAGGGAAATCTTATCGAATGATTTTAGATTTTAATTCGCTTATGCCACAATTAGTAGAAGAAGATGGTAGGTCTGTACTGGATATGATAAATGGACCTTTTTATGATTATATTTTAGACCACCCGTTGTTTCACTACAATTGTTTATCAGCAAAAGCAAAGAATTTTCATGCCATTTTATTAGATGAGGCACAGGAGACGTATGTCAAAAGCTATTATCCAAATGTAAAAAGTACACTGACAATGCCTTTAGGAGCAACAGAAGCCATTACAAGAGAAAAATGGAGTGAAAAAGCAGATTGTGTATTATTTATCGGTTCTTATGATTCGGAAGAAAAATTATATCAAATGATAGAACAAAGCAAAGAACCGATACGGACATTTGCCAAAATAGTGTTGGAACGTCGTTTACAAGAACCGATAACTCCGATGGAAAGTATTTTTTTACAGGTGTTAGAGGAACAAGGGATAGAATTGACGGATGCACAGTTTGCACTGTTTATGAACCATATGTATCCGGTCGATGCTTATGTGAGAAATTATTTTCGCAGAGAAGCCATTGAATGTCTGGTGAAGTATCAGATTCCTGTGAAAATCGTGGGAGAAGGCTGGGAAAAGTATAGAAGCAGTGATGAAAATTTGATAAAGCGTGAAACACCTGTGGAATTTGGTCTTTCTTTTGAAAAAATTGCAAAAGAACATATTTTACTGAATAATTCACCAATTTTTAATCGTGGTGCACATGACCGTATTTATGCAGGGATGGCAAATCATTGTACGGTATTGACAGATACAAATCCATATTTGAAAAAAACGTTAGAAGATGGAGAAAATATTCTGTTATATGACTTAAAAGATATCAAAAGTTTAAAGGATAGAGCAGAAGAACTGTTGACAAATCCTGTATTTTGTAAGAATATACAAGAAAATGCTTTTTCGGAGTATCAAAAGCATCATACATGGGAGAAACGTGTAGAGCGATTGTTGGAAAATGAGAAGAATACACGAAACGAATCATTTTTACATAATGATAAATTTTTTTATCATTTAGAGTAAGTCAAGTATATAGGCGGTGATTGAAAATCACGCCTGCGCCACACGCGGTCACGAAGTGACAAATTCCTTATACGCGTGTGTGTGCATCCCCCGGAGGGTCTATATATGAGGCGAAGTTTTTAATCGCCGAATATATAGATTAAAATTATGAGCGGACTGAATAATGATAAGTTTTATTTGTAGTTAAATGACAAGAGGAATTATGAATCGTAGAAATTATCAAAAGGAATTAGAAAGTATTATAGCAAAGCATGAAAAGGCAGGGGAAGTTCCAACCTTGCTTCTTCATAGTTGTTGTGCTCCTTGTAGTTCTTATTGTTTGGAATATTTATCCAATTATTTTCGGATTACCGTTTTTTATTATAATCCAAACATTTATCCCGAGGAGGAGTATGAGCTGAGAGTAGCAGAACAAAAGCGTTTGATTGAGGCACTTCCTGTAAAACATAAGATAACATTGATAAGCGGTGCATTTGAGAAAGAACGTTTTTATGAAGCCATAAAGGGTTATGAAGACTGTAAAGAGGGCGATGAACGCTGTTTTATTTGTTATAAGCTCCGTTTAGAGGAAACAGTAAAGCTGGCAAAGGAGCTTGGGGTGGATTATTTTACAACAACGCTATCGATTAGTCCGTTAAAAAATGCAGAAAAATTAAATGAAATCGGAGAAGAATTGGGAGAAATATATGGAGTCCGTCATTTGAGTTCTGACTTTAAAAAGAAAAACGGTTATAAACGTTCGGTAGAGTTATCTGCGGAATATGAAATGTACAGACAGTATTATTGTGGCTGTATTTATTCAAAATTACAGCGTGATAAGGAAATTGCTGAGAAAACGATAGTTCATTAAATTAAGAGAAAAGCAGAGAAATTATTCGTTTATAAGCTATCATTGCAGTACCTTCATAGTTCCAACCAACTACGTTGGTGCAAAAATCTATTAAAAATTGCTTCGCAATGAGATTTGAACTGTCCATAGGACAGTTTGCATACTTGAATCATATTCTTTTGTTCAAAACAGCAAGTGTTTTGAACTGCTCTGAATAGTTACAAATTTACTCAATTATGGTTATAAATATAAAAAAATTGCGAGAAAAGAATAAGAGGAAAATAGAAAGGGAGTTTATTGATATGGCACAATTATGGGGTGGACGATTCACCAAAGAAACAGACCAGTTAGTTTATAATTTCAATGCGTCAATTACATTTGACCAGAAGTTTTATAAACAGGATATTGAGGGCAGTATTGCTCATGTCAAAATGCTTGGAAAACAGGGGATTTTGACAGAACAGGAAATGAATGACATTGTAAAAACGTTACAGGAAATTTTAGGTAAAGTAGAAGCTGGAACACTTGAAATTTCTACAGAATACGAGGATATTCACAGTTTTGTAGAGGCAAAGTTGATTGAACGTCTTGGCGATACAGGGAAAAAACTTCACACAGGAAGAAGCCGTAATGACCAAGTAGCACTTGATATGCGTCTTTTCACAAGAGAAGCAGTAAAAGATACGGATGCATTATTAAAGGAATTATTAGAAACGATTCTTCATATTATGGAAGAACATACAGAAACCATTATGCCGGGATTTACACATTTACAGAAGGCACAGCCGATTACATTGGCACATCATATGGGAGCGTATTTTGAAATGTTTAAACGTGACAGATTGCGTTTGCATGATATTTATGAGCGTATGAATTATTGTCCGCTTGGTTCTGGTGCGTTAGCAGGAACAACTTATCCATTAGACCGTACATATACGGCAGAATTGCTTGGTTTTTATGGACCGACTTTAAATAGTATGGATGGAGTGTCTGACAGAGATTATTTGATTGAATACTTATCCGCTAGTGCAATGATTATGATGCATTTAAGCCGTTTTTCAGAGGAAGTTATCATTTGGAATTCCAATGAATATCAGTTTGTAGAAATTGATGATGCTTACAGTACAGGAAGCAGTATCATGCCACAGAAGAAAAATCCTGATATTGCAGAATTGGTGCGTGGAAAGACAGGTCGTGTTTATGGTGCATTGACTTCCCTTCTTACCACAATGAAAGGTATTCCACTTGCTTATAATAAAGATATGCAGGAAGATAAAGAGCTTTCCTTTGATGCAATGGATACCGTAAAAGGCTGTATTGCTTTGTTTAATGGTATGCTTGCAACGATGAAATTTAATACAGAAGTAATGCGAAACTCTGCAAACAACGGCTTTACCAATGCGACAGATGCAGCAGATTATTTGGTAAATCATGGCGTTCCATTCCGTGATGCACATGGAATCGTAGGTCAGATTGTTCTGTTTTGTATTGAAAAGGGAATTGCAATTGACGATATGACTTTGGAAGAATTAAAAGCAATCAGTCCTGTGTTTGAAGAAGATATTTATGAAGCAATTTCCATGGAAACCTGTGTAAACAAACGTCTGACGATTGGGGCTCCGGGGAAAGAAGCAATGGAACAGGTGATTGCAATTGAGAGGGCATATTTAGAAAAAAGTAACTAGGAAAGTACGGAATGATTAAAAAATATATCATAATTTTGTGTTATTATTGTAATAAAATCATTTGATTTGTGCAAAATACACAAAAAATTACAAGAATTACGAAAAAATTTTACATTTCAATGCTTGCTTTTTTACGGAAAAAGGCATAAGATAGTGAAATAGAAAAAGACAGTTGTTTGTGTGTGACGGACACGTTCTAAACAATTGGAAGGAAAGAGGAGATTGTATATGAGTGAGAGATTAAGAGTAGGTATTCTTGGCGGAACAGGTATGGTAGGACAGAGATTTATTGCTCTGCTTGAAAACCATCCATGGTTTGAGGTAACAACCATTGCAGCAAGCCCAAGAAGTGCCGGTAAAACATATGAAGAAGCAGTAGGCGGTCGTTGGAAAATGGATACTCCAATGCCGGAAGCAGTAAAAAACATCGTTGTTATGAACGTAAATGAAGTAGAAAAAGTTGCTGCTGAAGTAGATTTCGTATTTTCAGCCGTAGATATGACAAAAGATGAAATCAAGGCAATCGAAGAAGCTTATGCAAAAACAGAGACACCTGTTGTTTCAAATAATAGTGCACACAGATGGACACCGGACGTACCGATG
>CAYMHX010000005.1:27638-28011 GCA_964390325.1 uncultured Roseburia sp.
AATCCACAGCACATGGATGTTATCAAATATCAGAGAGAACGTCTTGGCACCAAGAGAGGATTCGTAGCAGTAAAACCAAACTGTTCTATCCAGTCTTATGCACCGGTTCTTACCGCTTGGAAAGAGTTCGAGCCATACGAAGTAGTGGCTACTACATATCAGGCAATCTCAGGCGCAGGCAAAACTTTCAAAGATTGGCCTGAAATGGTGGAAAATATTATTCCATATATCGGTGGTGAAGAAGAGAAATCTGAAAAAGAACCGCTTCGTATCTGGGGACATATTGACGATGAGAAGAAGGAAATCGTTCCTGCAACTTCTCCGGTTATCACATGCCAGTGTATACGTGTTCCGGTATTGAACGGACATACAG
>CAYMHX010000006.1:0-25252 GCA_964390325.1 uncultured Roseburia sp.
TTTCTTACGTTCTTTCATACGTGGATCACGTGTTAAGAATCCTGCTTTCTTAAGAGTTGGTCTGTAATCTGCATCTACGTTTAATAATGCACGAGAGATACCATGTCTGATGGCACCAGCCTGACCTGTGTATCCGCCACCTTTAACGTTTACTAAAACGTCGAATTTATCAGCTGTATCTGTAGCTACTAATGGCTGACGAACGATAACTTTTAATGTTTCTAATCCAAGATATTCATCGATATCTCTTTTATTGATAGTAATCTTACCTGTACCCGGTACTAAATATACTCTGGCAACAGATGATTTTCTTCTTCCTGTTCCGTAATACTTTGTATTAGCCAATGTTCCTTACCTCCTAATTAAAATGTTAAAACTTCTGGTTTCTGAGCAGCATGTTTATGCTCTGGTCCAGCATATACAAATAATTTCTTGTACATTTCACGTCCTAAAGGTCCCTTTGGAAGCATACCTTTTACAGCATACTCGATTACTCTTTCAGGATGTTTTGCTAACATTTCTTTTAATGTAGTTTCTTTCATACCGCCTACATAATCGGAGTGTTTATAATAAATTTTCTGATTTAATTTCTTACCTGTTACTGCAATCTTTTCTGCATTGATAACGATTACATAATCACCTGTGTCGATATGTGGTGTAAAGATTGCTTTATTTTTTCCTCTTAATACTTTAGCAATTTCTGCTGCTAAACGTCCTAATGTCTTACCTTCAGCGTCAACTACGTACCATTTTCTTTCGATGGTAGCCGGACTAGCCATAAAAGTCTTCATTGATTTTCCTCCTAAAAAAATTGATTCCTTGTAATGACTCGGCACTGCGAATGTCCCGGACACAGTGTTTTATCATACATTTTGTTATATAGTTGAAATGTCTTGCCGGGGCTTTGGCTTAACATTATTTCACTATTACAGACTTTCATATTATAGTACACGAATCCTTGTGTGTCAACAGTTTTGTGAAATTTCTCGCTAATTGTTACTGCTCACGTTACTGTTTACGAGGTACGAGTGAACAGTAAGCGCTAATTTTCGTACTCTATTCCAATCATTGTCAGTCCCTTTGCAGGAGCTGTAGGTCCCGCCTTACTTCGGTCACAAGCACAAAGAATTTCAGGCATCATTTCGGGTTTGATATCACCAGAACCGACTTTTAGCAAGGTTCCTGCAATGATACGCACCATATTATACAAAAAACCGTTTCCTGTTACACTTATCGTTATAACATCGTCTTCTTTCCAAACCTTACATTCATAAATCGTACGCACAGTACTCTTTACCTGTGCCCCCACTGCACAAAAGCTTTTAAAATCATGTTCACCAATGAGGTATTCTGCTGCTTTGTGCATTGCGTCCACATCTAATTTATGATGATAAAAATGCGTATCTAATCTTCTTGTCGGATTCCGAAACGTTTTGTTTAAAATACGGTATTCGTAGGTTTTACGTCCTTTTTGATAACGTGGATGCCAGTCTAACGGCACTTCGCACGAATCCTGCACCACAATATCCTCCGGAAGTTTTTGATTTAATGCAAAAGAAATTTTATCAGCAGGCATTCTGGTATTCGTATCAAAGACTGCCACATTTCCAAGCGAATGAACTCCCGAATCGGTACGGCTTGCACCAGTTACCACGATATCTTCTTTTAATAAATTTGACAAATGTTCATTCAGCACTGACTCTATGGTAATTCCATTCCGCTGTATCTGCCAGCCACAATAATTAGTGCCATCATAGGCTACAATGAGTTTTATTCTTTTCATAATTTCCTCTTACCGTACCAAAAATGTAATTATCAAATATCCCAGCACAACCACATACGCCATATAGTCTCTTTTTACATAAGTCAATGGTTTCATTTTAGTCCGTCCTGCCCCACCATTATAACATCTGGCTTCCATTGCCATTGCAAGGTCATCTGCCCTGCGAAATGCGGAAACAAATAATGGTACTAACAGTGGAATCATATTTTTCACACGTTTTAACATATTTCCACTTTCAAAATCTGCTCCTCTTGCCATCTGTGCTTTCATAATTTTATCTGTTTCTTCAATGAGAATTGGAATAAAACGAAGTGCAATTGACATCATCATTGCAATGGCGTGTACAGGAATTCCAATTTTATTTAATGGCTTTAGGGATTTTTCCAATCCATCCGTCAATTGATTTGGAGTTGTAGTCAAAGTCATAATCGATGTCCCTAAAATCAAATAAATCAAGCGGATAGTCATCAAAATAGCATTTTTTAATCCCTCTTTTGTAAGCTCTAATACCCAAAAAGAAACTAATACCTCACCCGGGGTCAAAAACATATTAAATAATGCCGTAATCAGCATTAATATCATAATTGCCTTTAAACCTTTTACCATGAATTTGAATGGAACTTTTGACAGGATAATGACACCTGCCATAAAAAAAGTTGCAAGCAAAAATCCCACAATTCCTTCCATACAGAATAATGAAATCACATATATCACTGTTCCAAATAATTTTACTCTTGGGTCTAATTTATGTATTACCGAATCCGCCGGATAATACTGTCCTATTGTAATATCTCTTAACATATCTTCCTTCTACTATTTTTATAAATTATTTATATAGGCGGTGATTGAAAATTGCCGTCTGCACCACGCACAGTCATGAAACAACACTTTTTATACAATATTTTAATTTTCCTTAACGCAGTACTTTCAATAATGCCCTTTTTGCTTCTTCTATGGTTGTTACTTCTGTATCTACCCGAAGTCCCTTTGCTCTAAGCTCCTGCATAAGATAAGTCACCTGTGGAGCAGCAAGTCCAATGCTCTCTAATTCTTTATAATGCTTGAACACCTCTTTTGGCACATCATCATACATTACTTTTCCATGATTCATAACAATGATACGTTTCACATATTTTGCCACATCTTCCATACTATGTGAAACGAGAATAACAGTCATCCCACGTTCTTGATGCATTTTCGTAATTAAATCTAAAATCTCATCTCTGCCGCTTGGGTCTAATCCTGCCGTCGGTTCATCTAAAATCAATACCTCTGGCTTCATTGCAAGCACACCTGCAATCGCTACACGCCGCTTTTGACCACCTGATAAATGAAACGGGGACTGATAATAAAGCTCCTCAGGTATTCCCACACTTCTTAACGCTTCAAATGCACGAAGTCCTGCCTCATCCTTCGTTAGTCCCTGATTCATTGGTCCAAAACAAACATCATCAAAAATCGTGGTTTCAAAAAGCTGATGTTCAGGGTACTGAAATACCAGTCCGACTCTATTTCTTAATTCTCTTAAATCAAAATCTTTATCATAAATATCCTGACCATGAAAATAAATTGCACCACTTGTTGCCTTAATCAATCCATTTAAATGTTGAATTAATGTAGATTTTCCAGACCCTGTATGCCCGATAATTCCAATAAATTCACCATCTTCGATTTTTAAATTGATGTCATCTAACGCCTTTATTTCATATGCCGTTCCTTCACTATAAACATAATTTATCTTATCTACTATTATTGACATCTTAATCTCCATTCCTTTCTATGTGTTAATTTTAAGCTGCCTTTAACTCCTAAAGCATATTCTTTTGTTCAAAACAAGAAATGTTTTAAACTGCTCTGAATAGTTATCATTTTTTAACACATTTATCTGCATTATTCTTATGCAAGCTTTACTATCGCCTCTACCAGTTCTTTTCTAGTTAAAACTCCTTTTGGAATGGAAAGTCCTGCCTTTCGCAATTCATCTGCCAGTAACGTCACCTGAGGTACATCTAACCGATGCTCTTTTAATGCTTCTACCTCTGAAAAAATTTCTCTCGGTGTCCCTTTCATTACAACAGACCCCTGCTCCATCACATAAACATAATCTGCATCTACTACTTCTTCCATATAATGTGTAATTAAAATAATAGTAATTCCTTTTTTCTGATTTAATTCCTTTACAGCCCGCAATACCTCTTTACGGCCATTTGGGTCTAACATAGCTGTCGGCTCATCTAATACGATACACTTTGGTTCCATTGCCATAACGCCTGCAATTGCCACACGCTGTTTCTGCCCGCCTGAAAGCTTGTTTGGTGAATGTTTACGATATTTCAACATTCCAACAGAACGCAGACTATCCGCCACTCTTGCCCAAATATCCTCCGTCGGCACACCGATATTTTCCGGTCCAAATCCTACATCTTCTTCTACTACACTTGCAATAATCTGATTATCGGGATTTTGAAATACCATCCCTGCCGCCTGACGAATTTCCAAAGTACGTTCTTCGTCTGATACATCCTTTCCATCTACCCACAATGTCCCTTCTGTCGGCGAAAGTAAGGCATTGATATGTTTTGCAAAGGTAGACTTTCCAGAACCGTTATGACCAAGAACGGCAATAAACTGTCCCTCCTTTACATCAATGTCTATATGATTTAAAGCAGTTTGAATGGACTCTACATTTCCTTCTTCATCTCTGCGAATATATTCATGGACTAATTGTCTTGCCTTTATAATATTCATAAAAACACCATGCCTTTCTAATTACCAACTCAATCGATGCAGTTCCCCTTCTAGTTTCATATGGTCAAACTCATTCTGTCTAAGTGCCTCATATAATACAATTGCCACCGAATTTGACAAATTCAACGACCTTGTTTCTCCCACCATCGGAATACGCACACAGGTATCCGGATGCTCTTTTAAAATCTCCTCCGGAATACCTGCACTTTCTTTTCCAAACATAATATAACAATCCGACTCATAAGAAACCTCTGTATAAACATGCTTTGCCTTTGTCGTTGCCATATAAATCTTAGCATTCGGATTTTTAGCACAAAAATCCTCCCAATTTATATAGGTAGTCACATCTAACTGTTTCCAATAATCCATTCCTGCACGTTTAATCGCCTTTTCATCCAAACGAAATCCCAATGGTTCAATCAGATGTAATCCGGTATCTGTTGCTACGCAGGTTCTTCCAATATTTCCTGTATTTGCAGGAATTTCAGGCTCATATAAAACAATATTTAATTTCGCCATAATTTACCTCTTTCTTTTATAACACTTGATATAATTCATCCGTCTTTGGACGCTCTAAAAAGCTGTGTTCTTCCTCATCTTTACGAATCATACGGTCCTTTCCTTCTGTTGCCTTTCCAATCACTACCGCATGAATTCCTGCTTTTTCTAATTCTCTTACTAAAGTATTTCCATCTTCTGCTGCCATAAGCATACTTCCACTAGAAATCAAGCGATATGGATTAATTCCATAAAATTCACAGATTTCAATCGTTTCCTGACGAATTGGAATTTTTTTCACATCAATATCAAGACCAATTCCAGATGCCTCTGCCATCTCCCACAATGCACCAAAAATACCACCTTCTGTAATATCATGCATAGCACTGACACCACAAGAAACTGCAATGGATGCCTCCGGTAATACAGAAAGATAAGCATCTAACCCTTTTGCATTTTCAATAAAAGAAGCTGAAAAACGTGTTCGTAATTCTTCTTCTTTTTCTTTTGCAATAATAGAAGTTCCTTCTATTCCAATCCACTTTGTTACTATAATGTCCATTCCAACCTTCGCACCTGAAGTTTGAACTAATTTTCCTTCTTTTACTTTTCCAACACCGCATACCGTTACCACAGGCTGATTTACCACCGCTGTTACTTCTGTATGACCACCCATAATCTGCACATTCGCAGCAGCACAGGCTTCTTCCATCTGGCTCATAATCTGTTTCAAATGAGACTCCTTGGCATTTTCCGGAAGTAAAATCGTAAGCAATACTCCAACCGGTTCTGCACCTGAACTTGCTAAATCATTCACCGTAATCTGAATTGCCAATTTCCCAATATCTTTCGCTGTTCCTGTAATTGGGTCGGTTGATAAAATAAAAATTTCATCCTCTGCAAGTTTTACAGCCGCACAGTCTTCACCAATTCCTGCTCCCAATACGACCTCTTTTCTTTTAGTATGAAGCTGTTTAAACACAGAACGTTCTAATACATTCTCTGGTACTTTTCCAATTTTCATAACAATAATCATGCCTTTCTATGTGTTAATTTTTTTAACACATTTACCTACAAATAAATTCGCTTCCGTTCATAGCAATAGGCTGTCTCTAAAATAGAGGCAGCCCGATTTTTTGTTTTTTAATTTGTAACTATTCAAAGCCACCAGCAAAACAAACTGTTCCAGTTCACTTGGTTCTAAATAGTTACCTTAATTAAATTTTATAACTACTGCATCACTGCCGCTGCAGCAGCAGGATAGTTAAAATATAATGCCTCATACATTACCGCAGGGTCGCCTGTTGCAACTGCATTATATACCTTATCACGAAGTATCCAATCTTCTGTTGCAATACCAATCGCTAATGTGCTTGGTGAAGATTTATAATTGCTGGTGTTAAATTTCTCTCTGCTGACTTCCACACCATTTTCTTTTACAATCTTCCATAACTGAGATTTATATCCAACATGACCCGAAACCGTTCTGCTGACTGTTCCCATCGGAGTTTCTGCTACTGTATAATTTGTTGTCGGATTTTCTTTAGAAAGAACAACGGTTTCAAATTCAATAGTTCTACTGCTAGAGCGGGTTTCTACACCATAAATATTAAAATATAAATTTTTTCCCTGTGTATAACCCTCTAAATAAACAGGATAACCTGTATTATTTACAAATTTTAAATCCAAATAATCTCCTGCAATTGCTGCATCCATTGCCAGTGGAACATACGCTACCGTCATAGAATGGTTCTGTCTTTCTGTCACACTCAACTCTGCTAAGATAACTGCATTATATAAAGTCGTTGACACCTGACATACACCGCCGCCATAAGACTGTACTGTCTGACCGCCTTCATAAGAACCAGCCTTTTCATATCCATTTCCTGCTGTTCTCTGAAGAATGGTTTCATTTACTGAAAATTCATCACCCGGATATAATAAAGTACCATTAATTCTATCTGTTGCCACATTGATATTTGTAATACGAGCAGAAGAAGAAGAACTAAAGTTTGTATGATAACTTCCAAGTAAATCCTTTACCTGTGATAATTCCTCTTTACTGCCCTTTGGCTCTGTTATCTCTGCACTTAGTGCAATTACGGCCGGTTCTCTATTCCACTCCGTTGTAATATATTCCTCAATCAAGGCCACCGATGGCTGTACGTTTACTGCAACTCCGCTTGCACCCTCAATAAAAGTAAATGCACCATTTTCACGAATTAACCCATTATCAACAGCTTTGGTATCAATTTCATCGATATTATCATTTAATAATGCTGTTACAGTTTCTGTATCTACACAAACATCCAACGGAAATACCATATCGCCCTGCTTTAAGTCTGTCAAATCCATATAGCGGTTTAATAAACTTCCTGTCTTTCCAATTGCCATTGCTTCTTCTACTACATATTCATTTTCTATGGCAAAGCCAAAGTCAGAAAGCACTGCACTAAACTGTTTTTCTCCTGCTGTCAGAGTAATTTCTGTCTGCTTTAATGTTTCGATATATGTGTCTACTGCCTGCTGTGCTTCTTCCTGTGTCATTCCTCCAACGTAAACACTTTCTACATAAATCCCCTCTGAAATACGATTGTCACTGGTTTCTGCATTTACTTCTAAATACATCCCAGACCAAATGCCCGCTACTGCTATCAATAGAACCGGCAAAAACTTCTTTAACTTTTTCATTTTCCCTCTCATTCTGCCGTTAAAACGGCAATTTCTTTAAGCCTTACTCCTTATGTAAATATGTCATATTATTTAGTATAACCCGATTATTCGTTATTTTTCAAGATGCATAACCACGAATATGTTTGACTCTTACACTATTTTTTAGTATATTTTTACATGAGAGCAGCTGCAACTGTGGAAACAATCATTAATACCACAAGTACAATTACGATTGCAGATATCAGCTTTTTGTGTTTTTTACTTCCAAATTGAAACATTTTTTACCTCCATATTAAATTAAAACAATAGTTACGAAAGGAGATACACTATGACACTCCCTTTTTTAGGTTTATTTATTATGTTGATTGCTACTGTTACCTATCACCGCAAACGAAGTGACCGCCGCCAACAGGAGATTACAGAGTCCTTCTGGGAACGGGAACAGAAAGCAAACTTCGTCCGTCGAAAAGACATAGACGGTCTTCCTTATATTATCATACCTATGAAAGATTTTTCAATAGGTGCATTTTCAGACGAAGAATTAAAAGATATTGAAAAAAAATTAGAAGAACTCAGTCAGGAAAAAATTTTAAATCTGACGGGACAGACCAATACTGATTTAAAACTTCTATATGGTCCTGCAAATCTGCCTTTATTAACAGAATATGACCAGAATTTTTCGGATATGCTGTTTGTTCTTACCGAATATATCCGCCGTCTGGTAGAATTAGAGCAAGAACAGGCTTCTATTCCTGTATTGGAATTTTGTATTGAAGCAGGCTCCGATATGTCTTCTCATTATATACAGCTTGCTAACTATTACAAGGCAAACGGACACCCGGATAAAATAGAATACCTCAAAGAAAAAGCCTCTGGCTTAAATTCTTTAATGAAAACAACCATTTTGCAAAAATTAGACATACTGTTATCCAACTAATTGATAAGTGAAAGCAAATAGTTGTATCTATTTTTACTTTTTTACAGGGTTATCAGATTCCGATAACCCTATTTTCTTAATATCTATTTCATCTTCCCATATTTTGTAATTAACCGGTCAGTTAGTCTGGAAACCTCGCTTTTCGTCATATTCGGTGAAAATTCCTCCAATACAATTCCATGATACTGTGCAAATTTTTTTAAATATTCCTTCTGTCGTTTTGTAGCAGGAGATTGTTTTTTTGCCTGATATAAAAGCGGTTTTGGAAGAAATGCTTCTTCTTTTATTTCTCCAAATTCTGCTTTTAATCGTTCAAAAATCTGTACAGTTTCCCTTGCATCATCCAAAGCTCTGTGAGCATTGATTCTTTCGATTTTAAAATATCTGCATAAACTTTCCAAATCCTTTTTTTGTTCTGTCGGCAAAAACTGTCTTGCTAATTTTAACGTATCTACGGCACTCTTTTCCAGTGGAATTTTATGGTTTACCGCCCATTGCTTTAAAAAAGCATAATCAAAAATAATATTCTGTCCTACTAAAACATCTTCTCCTAAAAATGTCAAAAATTTCTGAATGGTTTCATCCATTGGACAGCCTGCCTCTGCTTCTTTTTGTGAAATTCCTGTCAAACTAATTACTTTTTCACTTAAAGCCACCTCGGGATTGACCAATGCTGAAAAATAATCTTCTTCCCTTCCATCTCGAATCCGCACTGCTGCTACTTCTAAAATTCTATCCGTTTTTGCATTCAGCCCTGTCATTTCTAAATCAATGACTACATAATCTTCTAACATTCACACCTCTTAATTTCTTTGTTTTAGCATCCTTATTTTCGGTCTTCTGCCTCACATAAATCCTGTAAAAAACAATTTTCACACTTTGGACTTCTTGCAGAACAGATACTCCTTCCAAACGTAATAATTTGGATATTATACAAAATCCAATGGTCTTTTGGCAAAACTTCCATCAATTCATATTCGATTTTTTCAGGGTCAGTTTCTTTTGTAAAGCCGAGTCTTTTAGAAATACGTTTTACATGCGTATCCACTACAATACTTGGCTCATTATATATATTTCCACGAATAACATTTGCTGTTTTTCTTCCCACTCCTGCTAAAGAGGTCAAATCTTCCAAGGAAGACGGCACTTCACCACCAAATTCATATATCAGACGTTTTGCACAGGCAATAATATTTTTCGCTTTATTATGATAAAATCCTGTGGACTTAATATCCTGTTCCAATTCCTCTAACTCTGCGTTCGCAAATTTTTCTAACGAATCGTACTTTTGAAATAAATCCTTTGTCACAATATTCACTCTGGCATCGGTACACTGCGCACTTAAAATAACTGCTATCAACAATTGCCATGGAGTTTCATGGTTTAAATAACAGACATATTCTCGTCCATATTCTTTATCCAATCTAGCTAAAATTTCCTCTGTTCGCTTTGTCACTGAACATACCTCGTTTCGCTTTCTTTTTTACCTCTACTCTATCTCTAATAGACTTACCTTCGCCTGATGGTCTAACGGGTCTCTTTTCTGATAATCAAAGAAAACATAAACCGCATTTTCCTCACGCTTTGGCAGATTCTTTAAGGTTTTTTGGCTCTTGCTTGGAAAACGGTAATGAAAAGGCTCTATATGGGAAAGAGAACCATTTTTACAATATTGTTTTGTAAGCTGTTTTAGTTCCGAAACAGGTACTGCCCAATAGGGTCTGCTTTTACAGTTTTCGCGATAATATAAGTCAAATGTCAACCCTTCTTTTATCAATTCACAAATATCTTCTCTATTTCTATCTGATTTTCCTTCTAAAGCTCTCCCATTCTCAGACTGACTTTTTCCACAAGATATGTTTTTTAATAACACTTTTTCCACAAATTCCAATAGAATTTCACATCGTCTAAGTCTTGAATGACTCATCGCCAAATAGCCCTTTTCTTCATAAAATGCTCCTAATTGTGCAAACATTTCAAATGGACTGGCAAAGAATGTTTCTAACAGCTTCATCGTTATTTCAAACTGACCGCTGTTATAATATACCTCCAACATTTCTTCCACCTGTTTGATTTTTAATACCTCATCAAAACAAAGCCACTTGGTTTCTAACACTTCATAAGGCGGTAAATCGTGATATTTCATTTCATAATCCTTTGTATGCTCATACATATAAGAGCCTTTTAGAACCTTTAAAAAGCCCAATTGAAGCTGATTTGGCTTTAAGGCATAAATCTCGTCAAAGGACCTTGCAAAGTCTTTTATCCCCTCGTAAGGAAGCCCTGCTATCAAATCTAAGTGCTGATGGATATTTTCCACTTTTTGGATACGCTTTACATTCTCTTTTAATCGTTCTAATTTCATACTGCGGTGAATTTCAGTAATCGTTGCCTCATTCACCGACTGCACTCCGATTTCTAACTGTACCAAGCCAGGCCGCATAGAAGCAAGTAGATTTAATTCTTCTTCATTTAATAAATCGGCTGAAATCTCAAAATGAAAATTCGTAATTCCCCTATCCTGTTCTTTTATGAACTTCCAAATCTCTATTGCATGTTCATGCACACAGTTAAAGGTACGGTCTACAAACTTCACCTGTGGTACTTCTTTTTCTATAAAAAAGGCAAGCTCTCTTTTCACCAATTCTAAATCTCGAAACCTCAGCTTTTTATCTACGGAAGATAAACAATAACTGCAATGGAACGGACATCCTCTGCTTGACTCATAATAAATAATTCGATTTTTAAAATCATCAATTTCTTCATAGCAAAACGGAATTTCACTCAAATTCATCGGCTCATCAGCAGAAATTATCTGTATTTCTCCCAAATTACTATCTGTCAATTCAACAGACTCTATTTGACAAATTTCAGCTTCTAATGTTTTCTCTAAATTTTTCCGCCATGCAATTCCACTTAAATTTTCTAAACTTCCTGTCCCTTTGACATAATATTCACAAAGTGCATAAAAATTTCGCTCACCCTCACCGATTAAAATTCCTGTTACCTGTGGATGCTCTTTTAAAAAAGTTTCTACTTCAAAAGATACTTCCGGGCCTCCTAACCAAATCGGTACATTTGGGCAGAGCTTATGATATTCTCGGATTAGTTCTTCTACATAAGCAATATTCCAAATATAACAGGAAAAACACAATACATCAGGCTTTTGTTTATAAATCTGTTCTAAAATATAGTCTGTACGATGATTAATGCTGTATTCACCAATTACAATCTGCTTAGCAAATTCTTTTGCATAGGCTTTTAAACTGTATACCGCCAGATTTGAATGAATATATTTTGCATTAATCGCAACTAATAATATCTTCATTGTTTTCTTACCTTTACTCATCAAACTCCACTGTTACGAAAAATCCTTTTTCCGTTTCTTTAATGTCAATGACTTTTCCCTCTTTTGACTTAATACGATTTCCTACCGGAAAATTCCCTGACATTGCATACGCTTTACCAAGTGTATAATAATAGGAACTTGGCAATTTTCCTTCTGTAATTGGAATTACCTGCCCAATTTCCACAAGTCCTGTACGTTCCATTTTAAATTCTTCTTTTCTCATTCTTTCCTCTATTAACTATTCATTTCTTCGGTACTTCTTGCCAATGTGATAATTCTATCAATTTCTGCTCCCTCTACAGGTGCTTCTCCATAACTGATATGTTTACCGTCTTCTCCAAATCCTCCCAAAAGACGTTTTCCTGCCTCTGCCATTTTTTCAATGGTATAATATCCTGCTTTTTGAGTAATCGGGTCATAAGTCAAGTAAACACGATAACACAGTGGCGGAACAATGCCATCCTCCGGAAAATCAATGCGAATTAATGTCAAATCCGGACCAATTTCTAACGCCATCACAGAATAATCTTCCTCTGTATATGGATAAGCCTTCTTTTCTTTATACATACTTCCAAAAATAGCATTTATCAGGACTTCTTTTTCCTCACACAACTGATTGACAAAAGCATCTTTTTCTAAGAAAAGACGTTTTGGTAAAATTCCAAACTCTACCTGTTTTTTTACCAGCACATTCGCCTGCTCCGGTGTCAATTTTACCTGCTGCATCTGTGCTACTTTCTTGTCTGCTTCGTGAAGTCTTTCCACTAACTCCTTTTTTAACAAAAGACTTTCCCCAAACGGATTAATTACCATACCCAAAACTTCTATCTCTGCCTTTGCAACCACATTGTTACAAGTTGGAAATGGCATGGTAAGGATTGCCTGACACTTTGGCTCGGCAGGAATTTTTTCTCTGCTTGTATAGACCGGCAAAAAAGTCTCTCCTTTTGCATTTTTCAAAAAACATGGAACAGGCTGATTTGGTGCTTTTAACATTGCAGGCACAAATAATACGGTTGGACGAAGTAAATTTAAAACCGTACTTAATTTTTCTTTCGTTGGTTCTGCTCCATATTCTCGAATTGCTTCCTCTAACCTATCATTTGTAATTTCCATCATTACTTTATTATTTCCCTTATTTTCCATTTTCTGTTTCTTCCTTTCTATTTTAATTGGTATTCTTGTCTTACGGATTGATATAAATTGAAATTCCAATTGCCTTTGCTCCTACACTGCAAGCATTGGTAAACGATGCTTTCTGCATAATAATGCGTTTAAACGGTATCACCTTCATCACTTCACTGCGAATATATTCCTGTTCTTTTACCGAACACCCAGAATGTGTAATGACAATTGCATCAGTACTGATTTTCTTCCTTATTCGTAACTGTAACCGTAGAAATCCTCTCCATGCAGCATCCATAGAACCTATTCCAAATCCTACAATCCGCACCTTACTTTTTACAGGTGCTAATACAGGACGTAAAATAAACCAGCGGCAAAGCGTAGCCATTGTCTGACTCGTACGCCCCCGCATGGCAAATACATCCGCAGAAGGAATCATATACCTTGATACCACTCTCTGTTTCATTGTACTAAGCATTTCTAAAATTTCCTGACTTTTATATCCTTCTTCTACCAAAGAAGCAGCATATAATACAATCAATCCCAATCCACTGGAAATATGCCCTGAATCAACTACATGTACATGGTCAAATCCTTCTGCTGCTGCCTTTGCTATACCATAACATCTTCCAGTGTTTTTTGCCATAGAAATATGTATGACTTGTTCTGCCTGTGTCAATGCATCTGCAAAAAATTCTTCATATTCTTCCACTGAAGAACTGTCTCCGTATGCATTTACCCCATGTTCTGTTAAATATTGTGTCAAATGGTCAGAACTGATTTCCTTGGTATCTGCAAAACGTCCGTTTTCTGTTTTGATATACAAATACATGACCTTAATATCATGCTTATTGATTAACTCAGGCGGCAGGTCACAGACACAGTCTGTTGTAATATAAACCATTTTCCGCTTACGCCCCGATATCTTTTGAATTGCATTTTCGCTAACCGATTCAAGAAGTACATGTTTTCTGTATTCTACCAATTCATTTGGAATAAATCGTAAAATCATTTCTTCTAATTTTTCACTGTCTATCGGCTTTTCTAAATATCCGTCAAAACGTACATCTTTCATCAATTTATGCGTTTCTTCTAAGGTATTTGCTGTCATAATTACTACTGCACTATCACGGCATAAACCATTTTCCTGTGTCCGAAGCCGTTTTAAGGTTTCGTGGCCACTCATTTTCGGCATCATATAATCCATTAAAATAACATGATAAAAACGCTGTTTCGTCTTCTCTAAGCATTCTTCTCCGCTTGATGCAACATCAATTTCAACCTTCGTCACCTCTAATAATTTCTTTGCCACAAATACATTTAACTCATTGTCATCTACTAAAAGAATTTTTGCCGCAGGTGCTTCAAATAATTGCTGGTAAACTTCTTTCTCCTTTTTCACGACAGTTGTAAATTCGCATTCTCCAATTGGATTCCAATTTTCCACCTGTTGTTTTAACTCAATGGTAAAAACCGTTCCCTTGGTATAAATGCTGTCTACTGTAATTTCGCCATCCATCAAATCCAAAAGCTGTTTTGCAATGGAAAGTCCAAGTCCCGTTCCCTCTACACGCTGATTATTTTTTTCATCGACTCTGCCAAAGGTTTCATACAAATGCGGCATATCTTCTTTTCGGATTCCAATTCCTGTATCAGCTACAGAAATTTTAAGTACTGCCTCATTTTCACTGCTTTTTATTGCATTTATTGATAATGTAACAGAACCTTCATTGGTGTATTTCACAGCATTTGCCAAAATATTAATTAAAATCTGCTTAATTCGCTTTTCATCCCCACTTAATTCAGATGGCAAATTTACATCAGCTTCCACAAAAAACGTTAATCCCTTATCCTGTATACTGATTCGTACCATATCTACAAGCTCTGAAATCAGATTTTTCGTTTTGTAAGGAATCGGATAAATCTCCATACGCTGACTTTCAATTCTTGATAAATCCAAAAAATCGTTGACCAGACTAAGAAGCATTTTACTGGCACTTTTGATATTCTGTGCATATTCTGCAGTTGTTCCCTGTGGATTTTCTCGGAGAACCATTTCGTTTAATCCTACAATCGTATTAATCGGAGTCCGAATTTCATGACTAATTCTCGCAAAGGTTGCATTTTTAGAACTGCTTGCCAGTTCTAATTCTTTATTCTGCTCTAATACAACTTTTCGTTCTGCATCATATAAATAAATAAAAAACAAAATCACCAAACCACATGCCAGTCCGGTTGCCATAACAGCAAAAAAAGAATCGATATAAATCGCCTCACGACTTGCCATTGGCACAACCAAATCCGGATAACGATAGGCAATATAATAAGTAATACTGTCTATTAAAAGCGTTAAAGTCAAAAAGAATGCTAACCGTCTTCCACTAAAAAGCATAAACAGATAAATAATCCCCAATACCATCCAGACACTTGCACCGCTTTCTATCGCTCCACAAAAGAAAAACATCATTGGAAAAGCAATCACATTAATAATAATTGCTACAATAATCGCCGCAATATCCAGCTTATTATATTTAAAGGTCAAAATCATGCCCATAAGCATTGCAATAAACATACTTAACAATGGCAGCAAAGTTTCAAAGAGATTTTCTACATAAAGACTGACTCCAATGCTCGCAAGAGACAAGACAAAGCCAACTAAAATTATCAAACGGAATATTCGTTCCTGTAACCGATAATTTTCGTTAAAAACTTTTTCTTTCATAAATTTTTTCACGATTCGTCTTCTCCTTCCTCAGCCTGCTCTACCCATTTAAGAATTGTATCTACCGCAGACATATAATCGGACATTTCAATCTTACGTCTTGCCGTATCTACCGCCTTTTGTAAAGGCTGTCCCTCATAACTGCAATGTTCCATTTTTTCAATGATAGAAAGCATTTTTTCTCCATCAAAATCAAACATTGCTTCATCTAATTCTTCCAAATAAGTATGTATCACTTCTTTTTCTAACTCTACACAGTCAGAAAGGTTTACGATTTCCTCCATTGGAAGCCCTAGTGCCTCTCGGATTTCATTTAATACCCTATGATATTCGGTAATCATGGCACTATGACTTACTGTAATCCATGCGACATCGCCTCGTTTTCCAGCCTGTTCCATCTGTTTTGCCTGTTCAGATAATGGAACGGCACCTACACTCATCATCATACTCTTTAATGCATGTACTTCAATGGTATAATTTTTCCAGTCTTTTTCTTCAAACAATCTGTCTATTTTAGCAATATGCTCCTGCCCGTTTCTGCAATAACGTTCTAAGATTTCCAAATAAGTACTTCGTCCGCCACAATATAATAATCCTTTTTCTACGTCCAAATCTCCAATCTGAATTTCCTGCTCCTCAAAAAATGCTGTATTTTTCGCTGGTTCTTCTTTTTCAAGGATAAGCTCTGCTTTCTGTGACTGCGCTTTGGCTCGTTCTCTCTCCTCGGCTTCGATATAAACCATTTTTTCCTTAGGAATATGCCTTCTTAGCAAACGGTCTAATACAGACAACTCAACTGGTTTTTCAATGAAATCATTAAAACCTTCCTGCAGAAACATTTCTCTGCTTCCTGCAATTGCATTAGCCGTCACAGAGATAATCGGCACTTTTTTATAATAAGACCCCACTTTATTCCGAATACGATGGAAGGTTTCCACACCGTCCATATCAGGCATCATATGGTCCATAAATACAAAATCAAATTCTTTGCTTTGAATTTTTTCTAATGCCTCAGGGCCATTTAATGCCGTACTTACCTTTATTTGATAGCGTTCTAACAATCCTTCCATTACCTTTAAGTTCATCCAGTTATCATCAACTATCAATACCTTTGCAGCAGGTGCAATAAACTTCCGCTTTGATATAATAACAGCACGTTCTCCTCTGCCGCATTCTTCGTTTAATACAGACACAATCGGAAGGATGTATAAAGGCTTTGACAACAGAATAATATTCGGATTTACAATTGATTCCATTGCTGCAATATCTAACACTACTGTAACCTTTGCCGTCTTGCTTAATTGGTCAAAATATTCCGTTTCCTGTTTATACTCTGTTAAACTGATAAAGACATGTGTAAAATTTTCTGCATCATTTCTTCGTTTAAAAGATTCAAAATCAGAACATATCTGACATTTTACCTGTAACTGCTGTACCATATTTGAAATCGCTGTAATATAATCATCACGCATTCCTGCAATGATAAACTGTTCCATATTCAAATATACAACAGCATTAATCATTTCTCTGTTTTTTACAGAAATAATGGGTTGTTCCTCGATTATTTTCTGAGGAACTACGAATTGTATCGTAGTTCCTTTTCCATATTTACTCTTTACGGTAATAATTCCACCCATTTTTTGAATAATCGCCTGTGCAAAAGCAAGCCCCAGACCAATCCCGCCTTCTTGTCTGCTGCGTTTGGTGTCTACCTGACTAAAACTGTTAAAAAGTTTTTCTAAATTTTCTTCTTTAATTCCAATCCCTGTATCTGTTACACTGACACAAAGATTCATACCATAGGCTTCTTTTCTTCCTGACACGCTGATTTTAACACTGCCCTCTGACGTAAATTTTAAGGCATTGCTGACAAAGTTCATAATGACACGGCGAATTTTCTTCTCATCTCCATATAAGCCGCTTGGAAGGCTTGCATCACAGTCTACGACCAATTCTATCGGCTTCTTATCCTTTAATGCCATGGACATATTAATCACATCATTAATAGTAGAAGCAATATTATAGACTTCGTTTTCGATTGTCATTTTGCCAGACTGTAATTCTGAGAAATCCAGAATATCCACCACTACCGAAGTCAAATTTCTTCCCGCAGACTGAATGGCACGAAGACTGCTCCGCACTTTTGCAGGGTCATCCTCACATAATGCCACCTCACTCATACCACAAATTGTATTAATCGGTGTTCTGATTTCATGGCTGACATTTGCCAAAAAGTCGTCCTTACTTCGCTCTGCCTCTTTTAATTCCTCAATAATCCCCATAATCCGTTCATCGTTTTTATTTTTCTGACTTACCCAAAAATGAATGACCAAATCAATCACCACAACATTTGCCACATGAAGCAGGTTTTGATATAAATGCACAAACGTCGTACCATTTTCATGCGCAAATACACGATTTATTAAGATTAAAATAAGTGATGCATCTGTAATAAATAACAGCTCTACATCTCCTAAAAGTCCTGTAACAACCACAGTAGCAATAAAAATTACTGTTAAAAGCGTGGTATCTTCGACCCAAAATCCATATACTACAATACAGCCTTCTGTTAAAGTTACATAAACTGCCCTTCTGCCTTTTGGAGTGATACTTTTTTTTAAATAAACTATCCAGTTAATTCCAATCGTAACCAATATCACAATAGGAATCCAATTACTCCACGCATACATATAAAAAGAAATCAGCGAACCAACTTGATATATGGTAAACATTATCAAAATAAAGGTTTCTTTCATTCTCTCCTCATCCCGTACATTCCCCTGTTTTCCCATACGAATCCCCCTGCCTTTCCATGTGTTAATTTTTTAACACATTTATCTGCAATCTCTACAGGCACAATCTCTTATTTTCAAAAAAGAGCATACCAATGCCATTCTATCACATCGGTACGCTCTTTATCGTAACGATTCATTCTCCTTTATAATTCCCGTTTAAATCAATCCAAGTTTTTTGAGAATTTGTTCAAATCTTTCTTGGTCAATCGGTTTTCCTGAATAAATCGTACAGCCAAGTTCAAAAGCCATTTTAATATTTTTTTCTTCATTCAATGCCGTTGTCATAATCACCTTTACAGCATCCTTTTCCGAAATACCATGCTCTTTTTCCAGTCTGCGAATGCCTGATAATGCCTGATATCCGTCCATAATCGGCATCATAATGTCAAGACAGACTAAATCATACGGCTCATTATCTTCTAAGGCCATTGTAAATGCATCAATTGCCTCCATTCCATCTACGGTAACGTCGCATTCGCCATACTTCATCAAAAAATGAGACATATACTTTCTTGTTACAAAATCGTCCTCTGCCAATAAAATTTTCATAGGTGTTCCCTCCTCATATTACTTTAACTGACGGTATATCTTTTTTAATATTTTAAAAATGTCGGGATGATACTTGCTTCCTGCATCTTTTTCCATTATTTCAAATGCTTCTTCCATACTATAAGTAAGACTGTATTCTCGTCCTTCTGTCAAAACACAATATTCTCTTGCCACCTTGATAATCTGAGCTGCCAATGGAATTTTTTCTCCTTTACTGTCCCAGTCTTCGTGGTGGGCATTTACAATTTCAACCGTCCGTCGGATAAATTCATTATAATCCCCATTCGCACTAATATCTTCTAAAATCTTCCCCGCTTTATCCCAATCACAAAGCGGTGCTGCTAATTCTATAATCTCTATGTATTTATCTGAAATACTGTCACCAAATTTCGGTGATAACTGCATTGCTTCTGCTAATATTTTTGCGTTATGACGCAATCGTTCCATATATATTTTATCATAACCTTCCATTTCTTTTTGCACACAAAGCAATGCTTTCAGCATATTTTTCTTTTCTAATTCCATCTGTCTAAGCTGTTCACTGATGGAAGCCTGTAATTTTCGATTGACTTCTGCCAGATTTTGACTGGTTTCTGAGAGTTTTAAATGAATTCCAATACGGGCTTTTACTACTTCAGGAATAAAGGGTTTTGTAATATAATCCTCGCCTCCTAAATTAAAGCCCTGCACAATATCTGTTGGGTCATCAAATGCAGAAATAAAAATAATCGGTATGGCTCTGGTATTGGCATTCTGCTTCATAATTTGGCAAAACTCATATCCATCCATTTCAGGCATCGCCACATCTAAAATAATAAGATGAGGACGATGTCTCTCCACCAATTTCAACGCCTGCATTCCGTTTTCCGTTAAAACAGGTCTGTATCCCATTTCTAAAATAATATCCCGCAACACAAAACGATTTGTTTCTACATCATCTACAATTAAAATCAAAGGTACTGCTTTATCTTTCCCCATAGCCTAATTCCTTTTCTAAGACCTCACGAGCCAACGCTGCCTTATTATAATCACCTTTTTGTACTGCTATTTTTAAACGAAGCACAGCAGACTTGATTTGAGACGGTGCTTCCATCGTCAACTGTTTGATAGATTCCATAAACATCTCTGCCTTTTCCCAATTCTCCATATCCATACTTAAACTTAGCTTCGTCAATTTTTTTCGTATTTCTTCTTCATTCTCCTTTGAGCCAAATTCCAACAGTTTTTGCTCTCCTAACTGCTCTAAACTCTGTGTTGGAGTCCATGAGGTTTTTAACTGCTTTCCCGTGTCTTTGCTTACACCGTTTTTCACCTCTACCCAAATGTGAAACGAAAACATTGTTCCTTTTCCCAATTCACTCTGCACATGAATGTTCCCATCCATTAATTCTACCAGTTGTTTACTGATATTTAAACCCAAACCTGTACCGCCATATCTTCTCGATATGGAAGCATCCACTTGTGAAAAGCTTTTAAATAACTTATCCTGCCCTTCTTTATCCATCCCAATTCCGGTATCTAATACAATAAAAAATAACTCCATTCGGTTTTCTACCTGTGCAGTCTTTACTGCTTCCACAGAAATCTTGCCCACAGAAGTAAATTTACAAGCATTAGAAATCAGATTATTTAAAATCTGCTTAATTCTTAACTCATCCCCAATAATATACTCTGGAATTTCAGGAGAAATCGTCATAAAAAAGCCCAGACCTTTTTCATTAATTTTATTCCTATGATTGGCTTTCACATATCCCATCATATCTCGAAAGCAAAACTCCCGCTTTTCAATCGTAAATTTTCCTGCTTCTAACTTAGAAAAATCTAAAATATTATTAATCAAAGCGTGCATATCTTTACAGCCGCGTTCTATCAGTTTTAATTTCTGCAAACGCTCTTTATCCATTTCACTCTCTAATAATTCTAATGTATTACCCAAAATTCCATTGACAGGCGTACGAAGTTCATGTGTTACATTTGCTACAAACTCAGTTTTTACCTTCTGTGCCTCCTGCGCAACCTCGCCTGCCTGTTTTGCCTGTTTTGCTAACATCTGTCTGTCTGTCATATTTCTGCCCATGCACAAATACTGTACAGGTGCTTCTGCTGCTTTGACAAAACGCACTTCCACCGGAAAACAAGTCTGATTTTTACGATATGCCATCAATTCCATTGTTTCTTTCACAAATCCTTTTTGAAACACAAAGGAATCCGCCATTATTTGAAACTTGGTGGGAAAGATATCGCCAATCAAACAGTTACAAATTTCTTCCCCAAATGCAAGCTGCTGCTTTGCTGCTTGATTTGCATATATAATTTTCCCATCATTTCCAAAGACCAGCACAATTTCAACTGTCTGGTCTAATGCAAATTGAAATATTCTCTCATCCATAATCGTTATTTTTTTAACATTGTTTTTAATTCCTGCATTGTTTTTACAATTACTTTTGCACCCTGTTCTCTCAAAACTTCCTCATCCCGAAAGCCCCAGTTTACAAGTATTGCCTTCATATCTGCATTTTGAGCTGTTTCAATATCTACCTCCGAATCGCCCACATAAATCGCATTTTTTCTATCTGTCTGCAATTCTTTTAATACCATATTCACTGCATCGGGAGCAGGTTTTTTGCGTACATTTTCTCTCTCTCCTACGGTCAAATCAAACAAGCCCTTAAAATACTGTTCACACAAAATCTGAACCGCATAATCTGCCTTATTTGACACCACTGCCATTTTGCAGCCTGCTTCTTTTAATTCTGTCAAAAGCTCTATTACACCATCATAAGGCTTTGTTTTATCGGCACAATGCTCTTTATAATAGGTTTTCTGTGTTGCTAAAACCTCCTGTACCACGGTTTCGTCCGTTTCAGGTGTAAGCGCCAAACGAACCAACATTAACAAACCATTCCCCACAAACCGACGAATTTCTTCCATCGTTCTTGTTGGATACCCATGGGCAGAAAGTGCATAATTAACACTATCTGCCAAATCCTCTAAGGTATCTAAAATCGTTCCGTCTAAATCAAAGATTACTAATTTCAATTCTTCTGCAACCATAACCTTCTCCTTCTAAATTATAGTCAAAATCCCCACTGATTTTAATAATAACACTAATAATAATACAGGTGTAATATATTTAACCATAACAAGATACATTGCTTTTCTTCCAAATTTTTCCCCATTTTTTTCTACTTCATCAATTACAACCTTTGGTTTTACAATCCAGCCAATTAAAATACAAGTTGCGATTGATACAATTGGCATCAATAAATTATTACTGATATAATCCATAATATCCAAAATCTGTGCCACCGCACCATTTGGCAGAGTCGCTTCAAAATACCAGATATTATATCCAAAGCATACCACCAAGCCACCGATTAATGTATAGGCTGTAACTCCAATCGTTGACGGCACACGATTCTGATGAAAACCGTCCATAATTCCTGATACAACTGCTTCCATAATCGATACGGAACTGGTCAATGCCGCAAATAATACCATTGCAAAGAACATACAGCCAATTACATTTCCAAAACTTCCCATTTGTGCAAATACCTTTGGCAGAGAAATAAACATCAAACTTGGACCTGATGCCTGCATTCCTTCAATTCCCATAAAAGTATAAACTGCAGGGATAATCATAACACCTGCTAAAAATGCTACTAAAGTATCAAAAATTTCAATCTGATTAATAGATTTTACCAAATCAGCTTCATCACTTACATAAGAGCCATAAGCAATCATAATTCCCATCGCAACACTTAAACTAAAGAACAACTGTCCCATCGCATCTAATAAAACAGTGAAAAATCCTTTGATTGTCAAACCTTCCAAATTTGGAATCATATAAATTTTTAAACCTTCCAAACCAGTTCTTGTAATGCCTGAAGCATCGGTATGCTCAATAAATAATACAAAAATAGAAATACCAAAAATCAATACAAATAAAATCGGCATCAATATTTTAGAAGATGATTCAATTCCCTTATTCACGCCTCGAAATACAATAAATGCTGTCAAGCCGATAAATATCAATGCATAAATAATTGGCTCTACCTCTGCTGTAATATAAGAGGTAAAATATCCATCTTCTGCTGCGGCAACACCGTCACCTGTTGCAAATGCAATAAAATACTTTAAGACCCATCCACCAATAACACAATAATACGGCAAAATCAATGCCGGAACTAACGAAGCAATAAATCCCAAAGGTCCCCAGCCTTGTTTTAACTTACCATACGCAGTTAATGCACTCTGCTTTGTCTTTCTTCCGATAGCAATTTCTGTTGTCAAGAGGGTAAAACCAAAGGTCAATGCCAATCCGACATACATTACCAGAAAAAGTCCTCCTCCGTCCTTTGCTGCTAAGTATGGAAACCGCCAGATATTTCCCAAACCAACTGCACTTCCTGCCGCAGCCAGAACAAATCCAAGCGAGCCTCCAAATGAATTTCGTTTTGTTGTCTGTGTTTCTTTCATACGTTCTCCTCTTACCTTTTTTTGCAACTATTCTGTATGATAGTTACTTATTTTCTTCTGTTTCTAAAGTCTTCAACTGCTTTAGAAAATTTATTACAAACGGTACTGATACTATAAATGTAAAAATATCAGCAACGGTCTGTGCAATCTCAATTCCTGTAAGTCCCAATGTTTTTGATAATATTAGCAAAATCGGTATCAAAAATAATCCACTTCGCAGCATAGATAAAAAGGTCGCTACACCGTTTTTTCCAATACTCTGAAACAACATATTCGCACATACGGACAAGGGCTGAAAAAATAAAGAAATCATCTGTGCGGAAAGTGCAACTGTTCCAATTGCAATTACCTGTGGGTCATCTCGAAAAATTCCTATCAGTGTTTCTGCATTACAAAAACCGATGATAGCAAATACGCCAAGGAACAGCTCTCCCATCCCCCATGTCGCCAAAAATCCCCGTCTGACACGTCCAAACTTCTTTGCACCATAATTAAATGCTGATACAGGCTGAAAGCCTTGTCCGATACCAAGTCCCACTGAAAAGGCAAAGAAGCAGACACGGTTTACAATCGACATTGCTGCCACTGCTGCATCTCCATAAACACCTGCCTGTCCATTTAAGACCATGGTAGATATACTCGATAATCCCTGCCGCATTAAACTTGGAAAACCGGTCTTACAAATCAATAAAATATCATCTATTTTCATCTTTACAGCACGTTTTAGCTGTAACTTACTGTCTGTTTTTCCACGGATAAACATGGATAACAACAGGAAAAAGCTGATAGTCTGCGAAACTGCCGTTGCAATTCCTGCACCTCTAACCCCCATGCCAATCTTACTTACCAACAGCCAGTCACCAAAAATATTCAAAATACCGCCCGATACCAGTCCTATCATCGCTAATGCAGCACGACCTTCATAACGAAGCACATTGTTTAACACACAACTGCTTGTCATAAATGGTGCAGCCAATAAAATATAAAATGCATAGGTTCTTGCATAGGGCAGAATGGTTTCGGTACTGCCTAAAAGACGCATCAATGGGTCTAAAAACAAAACGCCAGCTACCAAAATAAAAATCCCCATCAGAGCTGCACATACGAAACTCGTAGATGTAATCTGTGTGGCACGTTCGGTATCTCTTGCACCAAGACTTCTTGAGACAATACTTCCCGCTCCATGCCCAAACATAAAGCCAAATGCCTGTATAATCGCCATCAGACCAAATACGACTCCAATTGCTCCCGAAGCACTTGTTCCAATCTGCCCCACGAAATAAGTATCTGCCATATTATAAATACTGGTCACCAACATACTGATTGTAGTCGGAATTCCAAGCATCAAAATCAACTTTGCAACAGGAGTTTCTGTCATCTTGATATATTGCGCCGATGCTTTATCCATTTGCTTTTTCTCCATCTGATTCTCCTTTAAATTTAATAAAGTAACTATTCAGAGCCAAACTCGAAAACACTTCGTGTTTCCTCGTTAATGACTTCTCGCCAAAGAAATTTTTATAAAAGCATTCATTTTAGCAACTATAAATGAGCAAATTTAAAATATTGCACAAACTTTTCTTTTTTATACAGA
>CAYMHX010000007.1:0-23025 GCA_964390325.1 uncultured Roseburia sp.
CCCCCGGAGGGTCTATATATGAGGCGAAGTTTTTAATCGCCGAATATATAGATACACGATGCAGCTGTTGTTTTATTGATAAAAAGTCATTTCATATCGTATAATTCAAATAAGGTAACATAATATTTTTATGTAAACTTATTATGTAAATAATTGCATTCTTATCCCTAAAATGATTTTTCAGTAACATACATTCAAATTTATTCCAAATATAGGAGAAATTATGAAAGAAAGAACCTACTACGAAGATATTGATAAAAAAAATGAGTTAAAACTCCGTTCACTTTTAGAAACACTTCCAAAATTTTGCAAAACCTTCTTTATAGGAATTGAACCTACTACTTCGTCAAGAACCAGACTTGCATACGCTTATGACTTGGGGTGTTTTTTTACCTATATTAAGGAATACCATAATGCCTGTGATGAAATGGAAATCAAAGACTTTCCTCTTTCTATTTTAGAAGCAATTACAGCTACGGATATTGAGGAATATTTGTATTTTTTAAAATATTATATCAAAGATGGTGTCGAGCATTCTAATACCGAACGAGGTATTAGAAGAAAGCTGGCATCTTTACGAACCTTTTACCGATATTTTTATAAAAAAGACCTGATACGGGAAAATCCTGTCATAAAAGTAGATACGCCAAAATCACATGAAAAAGCCATTGTCCGCTTAGATACCGATGAAATTTCAAAATTACTTGACGAGGTCGAATTTGGTCAAAATCTCACAACAAGACAGAAAAAATTCCATGAAAAAACAAAAAACAGAGATTTAGCTTTAATGACATTACTGCTTGGAACTGGTATTCGTGTTTCAGAATGTGTTGGATTAGATATACAGGATATAGATTTTAAAAATAATGGGATTAAAATCCATCGAAAAGGAGGTTCCGAGGTTGTTATTTATTTTGGCATAGAAGTTCAAAAAGCCTTATTGGATTATTTAGAAGAACGAAAAAAGATAAGCGCAGAAAAAGGCAGTCAAAATGCTCTCTTTCTTTCGCTACAAAATAAACGTATTACCGTTCGAGCTGTTGAAAATTTAGTAAAAAAATATTCTAAACTGGTTACAGACTCAAAAAATATCTCACCACATAAACTGCGAAGCACCTATGGTACAAATTTATATAAAGAAACAGGGGATATTTATCTGGTCGCTGATGTATTAGGACATAAAGATGTAAATACTACTCGTAAACATTATGCAGCATTAGATGAAGACAGTCGTAAAAAGGCAGCAGGCTATATCACGTTAAGAAATAAGCAATAGAATCTTTTTATTACGGTCTGTGCATTTATTACACAGACCGATTAAATAGTTATTCTTCTTTCAGCAATTTTTTTGCTGTAAAAATAACGGCTATAAAAAGAAAAATCTTAATTATTTTCGATTTCCGTTGTGCTTTCTTCTGTTTTTGTAATAATTTCTTCTTGAATTTCTGCTGTTTCTTCCATAGTTTCTTCGTTGTTCCCATCTTCTTCTCCTTCTGTTGCTTGTACAGATATATCATCTTCTACAATTTCTGCATCTATTACAGTTTCTTCTTCATAGATATCTTCATGTCTTTCATCTATAGAATTTTGGAGAAAATCGTGAAATTTTTGTACTTTTTCCTGAACATCTTCTGTTTTATGAAGAACTGTGGAACGAGCTTTATCCAAAGCTTGTGAACCTTTTTTATCCCATAAATATTTCGTTGCAACAGCACCTACTACTGGAATTGCAATTTTTGCAACAGTTGCTATTTTATTAGATTTACGATTTTTTACCAATTTATGAATTTGTTTCATCTGTTGTTTCTCCTAACATATCTTCTTCTACTTCTTCTAAACCAACTTCCTGTGACTTCGTTTCATTTGCAGAATTTTCAATAAACTCATGGAATTTCTGAATTTTTTGCTGAAGGTCTTCTGTTTTTTTTAACATTTTAGAACAGATTTCATGGATATTCTTCTCATGCATTTTCTTTGTCAATTCCTGAATTTCTTTGAAATCTTCTTGTACATTTTTTTCTAATTCCTGTAAACTTTTACTCTCTGTTAATTCTTTCACATTTTTATTAATATTTTCTGTGACTTTCTGTGCGGAAGCATTCCATTCTTCTGCAATATTTTTTGAATCTTTCAATTCCACGGCAAATCCTCCTTGAAAATTTATGGTATTCACAGCCAAAATTCAAAACATATCGTATATTTCTACAAAATTTATATATGTATACAAACCGTTTTGACAATGAATCCTTACAAATTAAAAATATCAAAGAGATATATTTCAGACAATGGGCAGATTTATCTGTTTGAGGAATATGCTACATTTTATCCCAAAATGTGTATTATTTATTAATTTTAATAGAAAGACTTTCCATACACGACTTTATCATATCACATACTTTTTGTGATAATTCTTCTAACGAAATTTTAGGAGAGGAACAAAACCAATATCGATAAGCATTCATAATCCCTGCTGAACAAAACTCACAAAATATCATAATATTTGTGATATCATCCGAATTTTTTTCTAAAAAAAATGCAATCAGCTTCTCTTTTAACAGAACTTCGATTTTTTGAAGCAAATTTTCAGGTCCTTCGATTTTAAAAAGAGCCTCATAAGTTTCAAAATCTTCCTCTATTAATGTATTTAACTGTTTAAAAATCATTTCCGGATTTTGAAAAAGTCGTTCAAAATCAATTTCCCCAAAATGATTTCCAAATAAACGGGATATAGAACGGTCTACAATTTCTTTCATAATATCATCAGTGGAAGAATAATAATGATATAATGTTTTGCGATTAATATCTGCCATTTTTGCAATATCTGTTATCGTAATAGAACGAAAATCTTTTTTGGCCAATAATTTGATGTAAGCATTACAGATAGCTTTTTTGGTTTTAATAACTCTAAGGTCTGAGGGATTTTTTGTATATTTCATAAAAGTTCCTTATAAATAGCTGTTTCGCAATACATCATATCAAATTTTTATTCAACTTTCACTGGTCACTTTCTAAAAAATGTCCGTTTATTAATATATCGTAACTATTCAGTACCTTCATAGTCCTAACCCACTACATTGATGCAAAAATTCATGAAAAGGATTCAGGAAAGAATAAAATAGTTCGTTTGCTGAATAATTTCTATTTATTTTAATATGCAAACATGTGTTTGTCAATGCATATTCCGAACAAATTTTCGGAATATACGTTTGCTTTTTTATCATTTTTATGTTAAACTATCTTTAATAAATATTTTTGGAGGTATATTCCTATGGCATATGGAAAGATTAGCGAAAAACAAAAAGAGATTTTAGAATATATCAAAAAAGAAATTTTAGACCATGGCTATCCGCCTGCCGTTCGTGAAATCTGCGAAGCCGTGAATTTAAAGTCTACATCTTCTGTTCATTCTCATTTAGAAACCTTAGCAAAAAATGGCTATATTAGACGAGACCCTACGAAACCTCGTGCAATTGAAATTATAGATGAAAATTTTAATCTAAACAGACGTGAAATGGTACAAGTGCCGATTGTTGGTCGTGTGGCAGCAGGACAGCCGATTTTAGCTGTTGAAAATATTGAAAGCTACTTCCCTATTCCTGCTGAATTTATGCCAAAGGAAGAAAGCTTTATGCTGCGTGTAAAAGGTGAAAGTATGATAAATGCCGGTATTCTCGATGGAGATACGATTCTTGTAAAGCAGCAGAAAGATGCTGAAAATGGTGATATGGTTGTTGCCTTAGTAGATGATTCCGCTACTGTAAAGACATTCTATCGGGAAGAAGATAAAATTCGTTTACAGCCTGAAAACGATACGATGCAACCAATTATTGTTTCAGATTGTGAAATTTTAGGCAAAGTATTTGGGGTGTTCCGCTTCTTTTAAATAATACTAAAAGATGGTGAAAAATAAATTCTCTTTTATTTTTCACCATCCCAATATTATTGCTTATAAATTATCATAATTATTCAGCACCTTCATAATTCCAAAATTTCTATAATTCACTTACATCAATTTTCTTTCCATCTCTCCAAATACGTTCTAAATCATAGAATAAACGGTCCTCTTTAGAGAAAATATGAATGATAATATCATTATAATCCATCAAAATCCAAGTAGAACTCTGGTTTCCTTCTATCTGTTCTGCCTTTACGCCGACTTTGTATAATGCTTCATCTGCTGCATCACGCATTGCCTGAAGCTGATTTTGATTTGTACCGCTTGCAATAATAAAATAGTCTGCAATTGGTGATACTTCACGAATATCAATTATGGTTACTTCTTCTGCCTTACGGTCTTCTAATGCCGTAATAGCAATTTTTGCCATTTCATTCGATGTCATATTGATTGTCCTCCTCATACTGTCTGTAAAATTCATAGGTTAATTCTGTCGTAGAATCAATGCTTCCATTCCCTGAACGCAGATAAATCAGTGTATCACGCAATATTTGAGCCATACAGGCATTTAAATCACGAAAAGCGAGTCTTCTTATTTTTTCTAAATTTGGTGCTTTATTTCGTCCAGGTTCAATATAATCTGCAATATAAATAATTTTATCCAACAGATTCATATCCGGTTCTCCCGTTGTATGCACCTTAATCGCATGTAAAATATCCGGGTCTGTAATATGATATTCAATCTCTGCAAGCAATGCTCCAAGTTTTGCATGAAGTAAAAACGGATTTTCCCTTTCTACTGCTGTTACTAAAATATTGTGTTTTTGACATAGCAAAAGTTTTTCCTCATTTGGAATACATTTTGCACAATCATGAAGCAGACCTGCTATTTTTGCTTTCTCCATATCATATCCATGTGCCATTGCAAGACATACCGCTGTATTCATAACACCTTTGGTATGTGCGTAACGCTCTTTATCCTGCGTTTTTTTTAACTTTTTTCTCATTTCCAAATCATTCATAACTGCCCCCAAAGTTAATTAAATGTTACTGTTCACACTGGTATAACTGTTTTTCTTGAATATAATTCCATACCGATGTTGGTAATTCCTCTGCTACATCGATTCCCTTCGATAATGCATCGCGGATACCGCTAGAAGAAATATTTACCTTCGGACAGGATAATGGGTAAATTTCTGCATGGAACAAAGATTTTATATGAGATATTTTTTCTTGAATATTGTTCGCATCCATATCATCTCTTACTGCCACTAAAATAATTGCTTTTTGACAGATAATCTCCGGATGTTTCCATTTTTCAAAATAATCCAAAGAATCTGCTCCCATAATAAAATAAAATGAAGCATCCGAATACTGTTCTTTTAAATCATTTAATGTAAGATAGGTATAGCTTGTTCCTTCTTTTTCTACTTCACAAGTAGAAACCTTAAAATAAGGAATATCCGCTACTGCAAGTGCTGTCATTTCTGCACGCATAATGGCACTTGTCATCTTATTTTCATCTTTATTTGGAGAATGTCCTGCTGGAATTAGCCAGACTTCATCTAACTCAAAATCCAAATAGGCACTCTGTGCAATACGAAGGTGTCCATTATGAATTGGGTCAAATGAACCTCCTAAAATCCCGATTTTTTTATTTTGGTAAGTCATATTTACTATTCTTCTTTGCTTGTTTAAATAAAATAATTTTTTTGCCAATTACTTTTACAACCGCAGAATGTGTTCTCTCTGCAATTACCTGTGCGATTTCATTTGGGTCATCTGCACAATTTTTTAATACAGAAATTTTAATTAATTCTCTTTTTTCTAAAGCTTCCTCTAATGCAGTAATTAACTCAGGTGTAAGGCTTGCTTTTCCAATCTGAAATATTGGAGATAAAGTACTTGCCTCACTTCCTAAATAAGCACGTTGTTTACTTGTTAATGTCATAATTCCTCCTGTTTTTGTACCTTTAATCGTTAAAAATTATACAATTGTAACGTTACCTTGACTCTAAATAATTATTTATAATATTCAAATGCATGACCATAAATCCGAACGGTATCTCCATCCGTAATACCACGTTCCTCTAATTCCGCTAAAATGCCTTGTTCTTTCATAAAATTCTGGAAGAATAAGAAGCCTTTTTCTGTTTCAATATTGGTATAACCTAACATTTTTTCAATCTTAGGTCCTTCGACTACAAAGGATGCATCATCATCACGGGTAATCGTATATGGTTCATCCTTAAAGAACATAAGTGCCGGGTCAAATTCCTGTTCATACACAAGTGGTTCTTTTCCACAGGTTTCCAGTAAATGATTTACATGATATAATAATTCTTTTAATCCTTTTCCGCTGACCGCTGAAATTGGAAACACTTTCACATCATCTTTTTCAAACTCATTTCTCAATGCTTTGATAATGTCATTTTCATCGCCATAAATGGCATCTATTTTATTGGCTGCAATCACCATTGGTTTCTCTAATATTGTTTCATCGTAAGCACGAAGCTCTTTTTCTATAGCTCGGATATCTGCAATCGGGTCACGTCCTTCTGTTCCAGCGGCATCTACGATATGAATAATAACTCTTGTACGTTCAATATGACGTAAAAATTCTAATCCAAGACCAACACCTTCTGATGCACCTTCAATCAGTCCGGGAATATCTGCAATCACAAATCCCTTTGCTCCATCTAAGTCAACAACACCAAGATTTGGCTGTAAGGTGGTGAAATGATAATTTGCAATCTTTGGTTGTGCATTGGTTACACGAGACAATAAAGTGGATTTTCCAACATTTGGAAAACCTACCAATCCAACATCCGCAATTACCTTTAACTCTAACAATACCTCTAATTCAATTGCTTCGCCGCCAGGCTGTGCATATTTCGGAGCTTGCATGGTAGATGTGGCAAAATTTTGATTACCAAGCCCTCCTCTGCCGCCTTTTAAAATCACCTGACGTTTGTTATCACCTGACATATCTGCAATGACTTTTCCAGAGGATGCTTCTTTAATGACCGTTCCTGCTGGAACTTTTAATATCAAATCTGCACCATTTTTGCCATGACAATTCTTTTTTCCGCCTTCTTCTCCGGATTGGGCAGCGAATTTTCTCTTGTGACGATAATCGGTTAAAGTATTTAATCCTTCATCTACCACAAAAATAACATCTCCGCCCTTTCCACCGTCACCACCATCCGGACCGCCATTTGGCACATATTTTTCACGGCGAAAACTTACGTGACCATTTCCGCCCTTTCCTGCTTTAATAATAATTTTTGCTCTATCTGCAAACATAAATTCTAACCCTCAAATTAACTTCTCTCATTCCGCCGCTAATACGGTTCTCCTCACAAGGGAATGAGGCTATCTATTGAATAAAAAACTGACCCGGCTATACTAATATAGTCGGGTCTAATTAAACATTCTTAATTATTTTGCTACTGGGTAAACAGAAGCCTGCTTTTTATCGCGGCCTTTTCTTTCAAATCTTAAAACACCATCAACTAAAGCGAATAATGTATCATCACCACCGATACCTACATTAACACCTGGATGAATTTTTGTTCCACGCTGTCTGTAAAGAATGTTGCCAGCTTTTACAAACTGTCCGTCTGCTCTTTTTGCACCTAATCTCTTAGATTCAGAGTCACGACCGTTCTTTGTAGAACCTACACCCTTTTTATGAGCAAAAAACTGAAGATTAATTTTAAACATCATGTTTTTACACCTCCTTGAATTGAAGTCTCAAAAATTTCTTACCGTAAGAAGACTGTATTCCCTGTAATCCTAAAATCATGGAATCCATAAGTAATACTGCATCATGCTCTGGAACATCCGAAAAACGAAAACAAATATCTCCGCTTTTTTGTTCGGCATCACATGTAAAACCTTCTTCTGTATATGCTTGAATGGAATTGATTGTATTTAGCACCAGTATCGAAATCCCGGCACAAACAATATCCTTTCCAAATCTTGCAAATCCTGCATGTCCCTTGCAGTCAAAACCTATATAGTTCTGATTTTTATCACGGAAAATAGTGATATCTGTCATAATAAATCCTATAAATTATGCGTTAATCTTTTCAATCTTAACCTGTGTGAATGGCTGTCTGTGACCATTCTTTTTGTGGTAGCCAGTCTTTCTCTTATACTTGTAAACGATAACTTTTTTACCTCTGCCTTCTTTAACTACAGAAGCTTCTACTGTTGCATTAGCTACATCTGTTCCAACTTTGATTCCGTTGTCAGATACTGCTAAAACCTGATCAAAAGTCACTTTTTCACCGGCTTCAACACCAAGTTTTTCAATGGTAATGATATCGCCTTCAGATACTTTGTACTGTTTTCCACCTGTTGCAATAATTGCGTACATATGGCACCTCCTATTATCATTACTCGCTAGTTATGGTATCTGCCCACTATGGACAGAATTTCAAACCTCACTAAGCGGCATACTCAAGTATCTTAGCACAAGAAATTTCTTACGTCAACTATTTTTTTATATATTTATCAATTTCATGTGAAGTAGTAAGAATACTTTCTAATATTTCTTTTGCATCATTAGCACTTTGATAGTTTCCTTCTGTCATTTCTGCAGACTGCTGTGCACAAGCTGTTACTTCTTCTGTAACAGCAGATAATGTTGTAATATCGTTTACAATTTCTGCATTAGCATTTGATAAATCATTGATTGCTCTTTCTATCTTGACAGCATCTTCAGAAAGTCTATAGACATTTTCATTGATTTCTTTAAATTGGCTTGCAATTTCTGTAATCATTTGCTCCTGCATACTTCCGCTCTTTAATGATTTTTCGATTGCTTGGGCTGTTTCTACGGTATTTCCAACCAAATTATCTAAAATCTGTGTAATGTTTTCTGTTTCTGTACGGGTTCTTTCAGAAAGTGTACGAATTTCATCTGCCACAACGGCAAAACCACGCCCTGCTTCTCCTGCTCTTGCACTTTCAATCGAAGCATTTAAAGCAAGTAAATTCGTCTGGGAAGAAATATCGAAAATAGTTTTCGTAATAGCTTTTACACTTTCTACATTCTGCTGTAACTGTTTCATAGATATAGCAACGGAATCATTTGTTTTTATTAAGTTTTCAGCTTCTTTTTTAAGAGTCTGCATTGTTCGTTCGCTTGTAGCATTTAATTCTTTGGAACAAAGGGAATCCTGTAACATTTCTTTTGCACGAAGAACCATATCATCTAAATTGCTTTGGATATCCTGTGTCAGCATACTTTGATTTTGAATGCTTTCTGCCGTTGAAACGCTGCTTGTACTAATATCTCCGACTGCTTGAGTAACAATTTCGGTGGAAGCCTGTAATTCATTTACAATATCCATTGCCTGATTGGTACCGTTTTGTACACGTTCTGCAATATGTAAAACATCTGTCAGCATTTGATTTTGGATATCTGCTTCGTATTTAATTCGTGAAAGAGAGTCTGTATTAAAATCTTTTGCTACTTTGGTTAAATAACAGGCTAAAAACATTAATACAGAAACGGCTATTCCTGCCACAAGATTTGGTACAAATTTATCTTCTTTATAATTGTGCCATACAAATTGGCGAAGTAAGGTAATGATGACATTTTCTGCTGTAACAATGAATGCAGCCATACTTGAAAATTTTATATCAAAAAATAAAATGCATACCAAAAACGGCATTGCAGCAAGAAAACGCATATAATAATCTACATATGCATAAATAAGCATTGCCGTAACGATACATAAACCTGACATCATATAATAACGCAGTTTTTCATTTCCACTATTTCTTTTTAGGGTAATAAAGCCAATTCCCACCGTTATAAGCATGACAATCAGCATACTTCCAGCATAAAGTGCTGTACGGTTTCCCTGTATAAAAGATACGGCTACTACGGTATAACTGAGTATATACAATATCGTTGTTGCAATACACATCATTGTATTAACTTTTTTAATCTGTGCTTTGCCATCTGCGTATTTAAAATTTTTCTCTCCCATATAAGTTTCTCCTGACTCTTTATAATTGCACTCTTTCAAATACTAATACATTATATCATTATATGGTATAATATTAAAGGACTCTTTTTCCAAATGGAATTTGATATAGAAGTTTCACCATCAAAAAAGAACCTGCTGCCAATAAAGGCATTAAAATTGGTACTGCAAGATATGCACAAATATCCGATGCCATAAAATTTATTTTATAAAAATCCAATAAAACGACATGTACAATATAAATTCCAAAGGAATAGTTGCTCCATTTATCAATTTCCTTTTTGACAGCTTCATTCAAATGCAAAGATTCAGGTTTTAAAGATACTATCATTATAAAAAAGAACACTGCACTTACAATCATCAATGGATTCCCATATTTTAAAAAGTTATCATAATGATTATGCATACTAAAAGTCGCCGCTACTGTTAACATAAAAATGAGAACACTGCATATACCACTAATAAGAAGTGCTGTTTTAGGTTTTAGATGGATGTTATCTTTATATTTTTGAATAAAATGCCCCATAAAAAAATAGAAAATATAGCTTTGATTTCCAAAAACAGGCAATGCATAATAAAATTTTGTTCCAAAATACGGAAGAATAAAAACACCTGTCAGCCATAAAAAACCAATGATTATCAATGCTTTTTCCATAATGCACGAAATCAATCGAATGATTTCCAGATTATAATTTTTTTGTTTCATTTGTGATACTAATCCTCATTTCTCCTTAGTCCTATTATTGTTTCAGTGACCAATACATTTATAGTTCTAAGGTACTATTTCCATCATACTACATTCTGGTATATTTGTCATTGAATTTTGTATAAACAAAAAAGAAAACCGGTAATTTCGTTACTATTATTTTATAATTTCCCATAGTGATTTTTTTACTTTTTTTCTTGTCACTTCGACTAAGCCCAATTTTGTTATATCAATTAACTGTGTTGGGACAGGGTCAGATTTTAAAGCTGTACGAAAGGTATGCAGCAGTTTTTCTTCTGCTTCTTTGGAAGCCAAATTTATAAAATCTATAATAATAATGCCTGAAATGTTTCGCAGACGGATTTGATGAGCAATTTCAATGGCCGCTTCTTGATTGATTTTCAAAAAATTTTCCTGCATTTCTTTTTTTGCTATATTCTTTCCTGTATTGACATCAATAACCGTCAATGCTTCTGTTGGCTGTATCACTAAATAGGCACCGGATTTCAGCCATACTTTTTCAGCTAATGCATTTTCGAGAGAAGTTTTTATGCTATATAGTGCCGATAAACGCAATAATTCATCGTGATAATATTTTATATTTAATCCGTCTACTGTTTGTATTTCGTCTATTGGAACAGAAACATTTCCTTTTGTCCATAAACTTTCTTTTGTTATGTCAAACCTTTCACAAAGTTGCTCAAAAATTGCTCTGTCATCAGTAATTATTTCTTCAATGCCTTTCTGTTTTAAATTCAATACTTCTTTTAAATAGGTAGCAGTTTCTTTTTTCAGACAGGTATAACAAGTTTGATGGGCAGCAGTTTCTTTTAATGTTCGCCATTCTTCTTTTAATTTTTCAATTTCATTCAATATTTCTTCATCCGAAGCATCTTTTGTACTGGTACGCAAAATCAATCCAAAATCCGTATGCTCGATTGTTTCTACAAGCTGTTTCAAGCGTTCTCGTTCACTTTTGGATAGTTTGGACGATATCCCTATCCGCTGATTTTCTGTGGTTAATACAGCATATTTTCCTGTGAAATTCAAATTAGTGGTAACAGCAGGGTCTTTGGTTTTTAATGCTTCTCTTGAAACCTGTACAACCAGTTCTTCTCCTTCTACCAATGGTTTTTTTGACGAAATTTTTTTAGTAAATAATGGATTTTTATAGTCTTCCATACAATAATAACAAATCTGCTTCGGACTGATACGGATAAATGCTGCGTTTAAATTTTTTACGATATTTTCTACCCGCCCGATATACAAATTGCCAAGAATTCCATCTTCTTCTATTCCATTTAGGGAAACTTCTGTCATTTTTCTATTTTCATCATAAAGAGCAGAAACGATAAACTGCTGCTCTCCTTTTTGGGTTTTTAATGTTTCTTGTGTGATAATGTATTTTTTCATAATAATCCCCATTTCCAAGCAATTTTTTATTGCAAACCAAGTCGTTCCTATATAATAAAAAATACAAAGTCATTTGTTTTTATATTTACTCATATAGTATCTATCTTAAAACAAATGACTTTGCATCAAAATAATTTTAGAATATTTCCTTGCCCATATCTCCTAATGAAATAAACTTACCTTCTGATGCAGCAGTATATACATCAATACGGTGAATTTGAATTGCACTCGGATTGTAGGTTAGACCCATATATTGAAATAACGCTTCCATAACCAATTCAGGCTTTACATTATCGGTACTTCCTGTGGAAAGGTTTAAATAAAAAACAGGTTTATTATTTTTTTCACGAACTTCAAAGTCATACACCAATGGTTTTAAGTCCATGATACGTTCGCTTTTTTTCGTCTGTTTTGTAATCAAAACTTCTTTGGCATTCGTAAAAAATTTTGCAATTGCCGTTTCAAATGCAGATAAATCTGCTGGTATTTCATACCCCTCTTTAAAGGATAATTCATAATCCGCAGCAGCTACAATCGACATTGCTGTTTTTGCATTATCAGGAAGTAATACATAACCTGTTACTTCTACACCTTCTACCATGGTATCGTTTAATGCTTTTAAAGAGTCTGCTGTACTTTTGGTACTGTTTACTTCGATGTCAACGTATTCGCCGTCACTGGTAATTCCTACGCCAAGAGGTGCAGCAAAGGACATAATCATATGTGGTGAAAATCCTCCTGAATAACTGATGTCAATTTCTGCACGGCGAATTGCCTTTTGAAAATAACGCATGATATCAAGGTGTCCAATAAACTTCATTACACCATATTTACGAAATTTAATTCTGATTTTCATAACACACGCCACCTCCAAATTTCTTTACACCGCAGCCTGAGCAACGCATCCGACAGTTCGGTGTTACATCTTCGCCCATAGCATTGTTCCATTCTCTCTTTAAAAATTCTTTTGTTACTCCAACATCAATGAAATCCCATGGGAAGATTTCATCTAAATCACGCTGACGGATGGCATAGAAATCTACATCAATTCCACACGCTTCAAACGCATTCAGCCATTTTTGATAATCAAAAAATTCACTCCAAGAATCAAACATACCGCCATGCTCATATACATGTAAAATAGCCTGTCCTACTTTTCTATCGCCTCGTGCTAAAACACCTTCTAATAAAGTTACATCTGCTTCATGCCAGTTATATTTGATACTTTTTCGATTTAACTGTTCGTGAACAGTATCATTTACAATTTTTGCCCTTCTAATATATTCCTTTGGCTCATACATACCTGCCCACTGGAATGGTGTAAATGGCTTTGGTACGAAGAAAGAGGTACTAATCGTAATCTGACACTTACCATTTCGTTTTTCCTTTGGAACGGTTTCGTAATAGCGTACAGCAGTCGCATTTGCAAGCTCTGCTATCGCTTTCATATCTTCTTCCGTTTCCGTTGGGAGTCCAAGCATAAAGTAGAATTTTACCTTATTCCAACCGCCCTCAAATGCCTGTGTTGCACCTTCTAAGATAACATCTTCTGTCAAACCTTTGTTAATGACATCACGAAGACGCTGTGTGCCTGCTTCCGGTGCAAAGGTTAAACTACTCTTTTTGATATCCTGTACTTTGCTCATTACATCTAACGAAAAAGCATCGATTCGTAACGATGGGAGAGAAATATTTACCCCTTTACTCTTAAATTCTTCAATTAAGAAGGTTACAAGTTCTTTTAACTGAGAATAATCCGAAGAACTCAATGAACTTAATGAAATTTCTTCGTGACCTGTAGATTTTAACATCTTATAAGCTAAATCTTTTAAACGTTCTACATCTTTTTCACGAGTCGGACGATAAACCATTCCCGCCTGACAGAAACGGCATCCACGAATACAGCCTCGCTGAATTTCTAATACCACGCGGTCTTGTGTTGCTTTGATAAATGGGACAACAGGTGCTTCCGGATAAGGTGCTTCACTCATATCCATTACGAGCTGTTTTTCTACGGTTGCAGGAACATCTTCATACTTTGGTGTAAAACTTGCAATGGTTCCATCTTCTTTATAAGTAACTTCATATAAAGAAGGAACGTAAATACCAGGTATTTTTGCAGCTTCATGTAAGAAATCCTGACGGCTCATGCTTGTTTTTTTCTTTTCTTTGTAGAGGTCAAATAACTGTTTGTAGGAAACTTCGCCCTCTCCCATATAAAACAAATCAAAAAAGTCTGCTATTGGTTCTGGATTATAGGCACATGGACCACCACCAATTACAATTGGATGTTCCTCAGTACGTTCTTCTGCTAATAATGGAATCTGGCTTAAATCTAATACTTGTAAAATATTAGTGTAGCACATTTCATACTGAATGGTAATTCCCAAGAAATCCATTTGTTTTACGGGTTCTTGTGATTCTAAGCCAAATAGTGGAATTTGATTCTGTTTCATAATTTTGTGTAAATCAGGCCATGGCGAATAAACACGTTCACACCAGACATCTTCCATTTTATTGAACATATCGTATAAAATTTGAATGCCTAAATGTGACATACCGATTTCGTAGACATCCGGGAAACACATCGCAAAACGAATGGCAACATGTTTCGTGTCCTTCTTGACACTATTTAACTCATTTCCGATATAACGTGCTGGTTTATCTATTTGCATGAGTATTTCATCTGATAATGCTAATTTTGTCATTTGGATAAATCCAATCCTTTCTTATTTTTCTTTTAGAAATTGGCAACTATTCCTCATCAGACTTAAAAACACTGTTTATTAATTCTGAATAGTTACTATTTTTTAATATATCACAATTCTCTAAAAAAGTATAATACTGATTATCTGAAATTCTGTCAATGATTTCCGATACTTCTATTCCAAAGATAGGAATTGAGTAATAATGACTGAGAAAAATGAGGACAAAAATAAAAATAGAAAGGAATAATCGAACTTTAAAGTCAGTATTGTGTTCGGATTCCGTGTTTTCTATAGGTTTAGCGATATATGTATGATATTGTTCTCTTGGTTCATCAAAAGAAGCTCGAATTTGTTGGATATATTCTTTTCGTTCTGTAATATAATCGTTCATTTAGTTTAAAAATTCCTGTTTTTATATGATTATATGAGGAATTTGAAGAAAAATGTGTATGGAAATTGTTGTATAGTTGTTTTGTGGTAAGGAAAATTATGTTTTGGTATAATATGAATACGGTTTGTAGTAGTTTTTCGTTTTTTATATAGGCGACAATTTTCAATCTGTAAAGCGGACACTCACAGTCCACATTCGCTGCCTATCAGCCTTTGGTTTTCCATCTCCAACTGACACAACAATTCCCCAACCCACCTCAAATGCATCGAGCATTAAATGGTGGATTGGGGAATTGTTTGTTCTGCGTTCAATTACCGCCTATATTCTTTTTTATTCGCAGGATATTCTGTCCATCCTTATATTCATAAGTGACTGCATCCATACTTTTTTTTACCATATAAATACCCAGTCCGCCGATTTCTCTCTCCTCAGCGGCAAGGGTAACATCCGGGTCTTCTTTGGAAAGTGGATTATATGGAACCCCTTGATCGATAAATGTAACCACAACTGAAAGAGGGGCTTCATCTGTCTCCACTCTGACTGTGACCGGTCTTATCTCTGAATGATAAGCATAATATGCTATATTACTGAACAATTCATCTATAGCAACATCAATCTGTATCTGTGCCTTTATTGGACAGTCAATCATTTCTAGCTGTTCATTTATAAAATCTGTAACAATCCTTACATTATCCACCGTTGCCTCAACAGTCAATTCTTTCATTCTTGTATCCCATTCCTTTCACAATTCGGAGTATAACTTTTTTTCTTATATTCCAAACACAGCATTGTAATATCATCAAATTGTGGTGCATTACCTACAAATGCATCAATATCCTGCTTAATCGCCGGCAAAATATCTGCCGGTGTCTTTGTTTTATTGCTGTTAAGAACCTTTTTCAGACGCTCCATGCCATATAGTTCATTATTTGCATTTGTTGCTTCAGGAATACCATCGGTATACTGAAAAATCTTATCACCAGGCTCCAATGTTATACTGCCTGCACGATATTTCATGCCCTCCATTCCTGCAAGCACAAAGCCCGGCCGGACTTTATATGTTTCAAAATTCTCTCCTGCTTTACAAATAAAGGGAATTTCATGACCTGCATTTACATAGTTAAATTCGCCTGTAACAATATCTAACACTCCCTCAAATGCAGTGATGAACAGTCCTTCGCTATTGGATTCACAAAGCAAGTCATTGACTTTTGTGAATACTTCGCCAAGGTCTCTGCCAGGCTGTGTATGGTCTTTGATTAAGGTTTTTCCAATAACCATGAACAAAGCTGCCGGAACCCCTTTTCCTGACACGTCTGCCATGACAATCGCTAAATGGGTTTCATCTACCATGAAAAAATCATAGAAATCTCCGCCAACTTCCTTTGCCGAATCCATGGAAGCAAAAATATCAAATTCCTCCCGCTCTGGAAATGCCGGAAAAATACAGGGCAGCATAGATAACTGAATATTTGAAGCAACATTCATCTCTGCACCAATACGCTCTTTTTCCGCAGTAATCTGTGTGATATTTGTAATATAATCATTGATATCTGTCTGCATTTTTAAAATACTTTCGGCAAGATTTTGTATTTCATCCTTTGTTTTAATATCCAACAGATTTTTAGATACTTTATTTTCATTTTTTATGAATCCTGCTGCCTCAGTTGCAATTCTATTAATTGGCTGAATAACCTTCTGATACCAATATACCATATATACGGCAATAAAGGCGATTACCAGTACTATTGTAATCAAAACGGCATAAATAATATACTGTCTTAATGCTGCTATAATTGTAGACATAGGAATTTCCACACCAAGCAGTGCAATAACCATTCCTTCTTCATTCTTAATTGGTAAAAGTGCAGAGGTATTATAACCATAATCACTCTCTGAAATAAAGTAATTGGAGGACCTGATACCACTGTTTAAAATTTCATTCGCTTCATCAATAAATTCCGGATTGATGGGACCTACGTCACCCAGAACAAAACTGTACTCCTTAACAGTATAACAATCAAACAAATAAGATAAAGGCACCCAGTTTTCTTTGTTTCCGTCATAAGAAAGCAGTTCTTCCTGGTCCACATATACGAAAAAAATGTCATTGGCATTCATTCCTTCTCTAAGAGCAGCAAGCCGTTCTGCCGTTTCCACATATTCTTCACTTTCAATATGTACCTTTAAATCTTTTTCAGATACGATACCAAGTCTGTGGTTCTTTACCAGCTCCACATAAGTTTCTATGGTTTCTATCTCCACATAAGAAAGAGCTACTTCTGCACATTGATAAGCAGTATCATTATATTGTTTCTGAATAACGGACTTGTACTGCTGATATCCGACAACAGAACTGGTAACACATATTAGGGTTCCCAAAAGGAGAAACCCTGCAATAAATTTTAACACCAGTTTTGAAATTCTATTTTTCATCATTTTTCCTATCCTCTGGTCAAATAAATATTATTAACGTATTCACACCAAGCGTACTCTGATACTCTATTTTCTTTGCCAGCTTTGCAATCATTCGAACTCCCATATAATCAAGACTTTCATCCTGTACTTCCATAGGGTTGTATCGCTTACCGCCGCTTCGGATTCGGACAATACCATCTTCCCCGGCATTTAGCACCCTCACATCCATTGTTCCCTGTCCTTTCAAGGACCTTGAAGCAATAATTGTTAAGATTTCTTCTATTGAAAGACTGACAGCCATTGTCTTTTTAGGAGAAAATTCGTTTTCCTCACAAAAAACACGAATTTTTTCACTGGCATCACAAATCTGTTTTTCAGAACATTCCACTGAAAAGGAAGTTGCTTTCCCAGAGTGTTCAAAGCTCTCATCCAAAAGATAAAATCTGGAAAAATGTTTTTTTGCAGCAATTATTTCTCCCGCTGCCAAAAACAGAAGCATCGTCAGTATTTCACTTACCGGATAAAAAAGCCATACCTGTTCTCCTGCTCTGCAAAAAAGCATACAAGATATAATTACCAGTACACAGCCTCTGCATATGGTAATAAAATTTGACATTCCGGTACGTTCCACAACATTGAAATAATATGACATAATATTGTTCACTGTTCCAAATATCAGACTTATTGCAAAACATTTTACTGCAAAACTACTGTCTACGGTACTTCCAAACAAAAGCCCTGCCTGACTGGAAAATACCAGCAGTATTATACATAGAACTGTCGAAAAAATAATACCTATAAACAACTGAGTATTCAAAAGTTTCTTTACAGAAGTAGAATCCTTCTCTCCAAAGAAAATACCTGTCATAGCTCCAGCCGTTTGAGGTACGCCATTTTGTACACAGATAGAAAATTCGTTCAGATTATTCACAATAGCAAAGATAGCAGTAAGTCCGCTGATACCCATTGCTTTTAAAATCATATTCACAACAAAAATTCGGATAGCTGACACAATATTATTAAGTGCCATTGGTGAACCATATTTCGCAATTTCATAAAAATCCTTTTTCTGTACTCGGATAGCTGTTATTTTAAAGTTACTATGGTCTGTCAACAGAAATACGAAGCTCATCATACAGGCAGCAATTGTTGCAATCACACTCGCCCAAGCTGCTCCACCTATTCCAAACTCAAAAACAAACAAGAATAGATAATCAAGAACAATATTTAAGACTGTCATAGTCAGCATCGCAATCATGGACCTCTTATGCTTGCCTTCCAGTCTCAGATAAAAATAAGGAAGATAAAGAAGTACTTTAAAAATACCGCCAATCAATGTAATCTGCATATAACACAATACATATGAATAAGATTCTTCCGTTGCCAGAATACCTGCTAACGGCTTTGCAAAAATTAATCCCAATGAGCAAAAAACAACCGACAATAAAATACCTATCCAAAATGCCAGTGAAAAAATTCTCTGCCCTTCCTCTCTGTTATTTTCTCCAAATGCGACAGCAGACAGACAGGATGCACCGGATGCCACCAAAGAACCAATCGTACACAAAAGCAGGTACATCGGAAGACACTGATTTACACCCTCCAATCCAGTCTCACCCAACTTTTGTCCTACCAAAATACCATCAAAGAATACATTGATTGTACCACCCAAAACAGCTATTATATTTGGAAACAAAGAAACCAGATACACCTTGCGAATTAATTTAAAATTATTCTCCATATTCCATACTCCTTTTCATGAAATAATCAAACTGTGCATCACTCAAAACAGCTTTTGGCTTATTATGTGCTAATGCATGATACTTTTCCTTATATTCCCTGTGACTGAATTTTGGAAGCTTGATAACTCTAGGAGCATTTAACATACAAAGATTTCTGATATCCTCATAATCTGCACACAGTTCTTTTAGTATCTCGTCAAACAGAACATCTGCTTTTTCAGAGATATCCACCTTCTCTTGTATTTCCAAAAAACAAGTATATCCACAAGGGATAACATTCGGGTCAAAGCCTATACTAAATTCTTCAATCGTTATTTCCAGCTCTTCGGCAAATCTTTTAATAGCCAAAGCAAGTGTTGGAAAATCAATTTTCTCCCCTGCAATATTCAAAAGATTCTTTCTTCGTCCCATTACCTCAAACATAGGAGCTTCTCCACGAAAACCTGTGACTTTTATAACGTCTCCTGTTTTATAACGATAAAGCCCGGAAAAAGTTGTTATCACAGGTTCATATTCCTTATCGCCCTCCAGCTCTTTGAATAAAACAGTCTCATTTTCTGAATCCAAAGGAAGAAATTCATAAAAAGCACTTTCCGGTAAAATAGTATAGTCTTTCTTTCCAAATTCTGTAGCAACACCTGCCATCAACTCGGAAGAAGCATAAGCAAAATAAAAAATCGGTGTTTCTCCAATATAGTATTTTAAGGCACTTGTTTGGTCCACATAATGATTTCCATCAATTCCACTGACAAATTGTAACTGCTTCCAAATACGCGGTACGATTGGCTCTTGAAAGCCTTCTGCAAATATTTCTCTCAACTCCCGAAGCCTCTCCTGACTTAATGGAGGAATATTCAATAATGCTTCTTTTTCATGTTCAGAAATAGGAACAGATATCTGTCTATTTTCTATATCTGTTAAAATCATCTCATAATGTTCTTCCAAATATCGAAAAATCAGCAGTAAATCATATAAAAAAATAGACTGAATAGAATGCAATTCCGGGCAGGATAATCCCAGCCATAACTTTGTATATGCCACATTGCTTATTTCGTCAGAAAACAGAAACTTTCTTCCACCAAAAAAATCATCTGTATTCAAATATCCATTTAGAAACAAATATTCATAATAAGCACAGGACAAAATCGTCCCCTGTTCTTTTGTACTTCGGAATACACTTGCGTGAAGATGGTTTCCTTTTGCATCCTTAGACAAACAATAAGGCATTTGATAAATATAAGAAGAATATCTTTTCAATGCTTCTTCTGTCAACAAGAACTTCTTTTGTTTTCCCATCGTGCCGGATGTCAGCAAAACATATTTCACGGGATAAACAGTCAGACTCTTATTTTTTTCCAAATAACACTCATAATCCGTATATTCTGAAAGTGGAACCTGTTTGCAGTATTCCTGATATGTCTGTATTTCAGAAAAATCATATTTTTTTCCATAATCTGTATCTTTATTGTCTGTTAAAATCTTTTTCAAGTTTTCTTCATTTATCTCTCTGGCTTTGTCAAACATTTGACAAAGTTTTTTTAGCTTTTCATGTTCCATTTTTATCTCCACTTTTTTAATAAAGCTTTTCTATCTATTTTATTCGATTGTTAAAATATCCACAAAGCCTGTAATCTCAAACACTTCCATAATAATATCTGCTACATGCACAAGGCACATTTCCACTCCATTTTTATTACAGTATTTCTGCCCATTTAGAAATACACGCAGTCCTGCACTAGAGACATATTCCACTTTCTCCATATCAATACACAATTTCTCTGTACCTATTAATTCTTCCATCAATCTCTTTTCAAAATCAGGTGCTGTAGTAGTGTCAATTCTTCCTTCTGCCTCTAATACTTTTGTTCCATTATTTTCTTTTACTCTAATTTCCATCTTTCATTCCTCCATATCAAAAATTCTTAAATTCCTAAATATCTAAATAACAGCATTACAATATCCTGTTTCCTAGACTCACCATCCAAAAAGTTCTCTATATCCTGCTCCATAATCTGCGTAATTTCATTCAGGGCATAAACCTCTTTCACGGCCTGATTTAGACGCATCTGCATATGCTCTGCACTATACTGCACCTGCTTTCTGTTTTCTGCCTCCACAAGTCCTTTTGTATACAAGAAAAGCAAATCTCCCTGTGCCAGTTGCACAGACTGCTGCCAATATGGTACTCCGTCCATGCTTCCCAGTATAAAACAATCCTTTGTAGGAAGCCAGCTAAATTCACCTCCGGCATGCTTTAACAGCGGAACACTGTGTCCGGCATTCACATAGGTAAATTCACCGCTGCGCAAATCAATAATCCCCATAAAAGCCGTTGTGAGCATCCCTTCATTGCTTTCACTCAACTGATTATTCGTCTCCGCAAAAACCTTTGCCGGACTATACCCAATCTGTGCATAATTTTTAATCACTGTTTTAGTAATCATCATCAACAAAGCTGCCGGAATCCCCTGCCCCATAATCTCACCAATTACAATTGCAAAATGGTTCTGGTCTATCAGGAAAAAATCATAGAAGGTTCCACCCATTTCCTTGCTCGCAGCAAATTCTACATAGATATCAAACTCTGTCCTCTCTGGAAATGCAGGAAAGGTACAAGGAAGCATTGATAATTGAATGTTTGTCGCCACACTCATCTCTGCACCAATGCGTTCTTTTTCCGCAGTAATATGCGTGATATTATCTATGTACTCATTAATATCCTTCTGCATCTTTAAAATACTTTCGGCAAGATTTTGTATTTCGTCTTTTGTTCTTATATCGGATAAATGATCAGATATTTTATTATCATTTTCTATAAATCCGGCAGTTTCCGCCGCAATCCGATTAATCGGCATAATTACACTCTTGTAGCAGTAAATTACATAAACTATAATGAATATGACTACCAGTATAATGGTAATTAAAACAGCATAAATAATATATTGCCGAAGTGCATCTGTAATCGTTGACATGGGAACCTCTACACCTAAAAGTGCAATAACCGTTCCCTCTGCATTTATTATTGGCAATAGTGCTGAGGTATTATAACCGTAGGCACTTTCTGAAATAAAATAATTAGAAGCTTTTTCGCCACTGTTAAGAATCAAATTTGCCTCATCTATAAATTCCGGATTTATTGGTCCCCTGTCTCCTAATACATAGCTGTACTCCTCATCGGTATAACAGTCAAAAATATAAGAAAGCGGCTCCCATTCTTCCCTATTTCCATCGTAGGAGAGCAATTCATCTGTATCCACATACACGAAAAAAATATCATTAGCCTCCATCCCTTTTCTAAGAGTTGCAAGCTTTTGGGAAATCTGCACATACTCCTCATCTGCAATATACTTCTGTAGTTCTTCATCTGACACCGTACCTGCCCGATGTCCTTTCATAAGATTCACATAAGTTTCAATCGTCTCCAGTTTTACATAAGATAATGCTACCTCCGCACATTTATAGGCCATATCATTATATTGTTGTTGTATAACGGTCTTGTATTGATAATAACCAACAGCAGAACTGGTTGCACAGATGAGAGTTCCCAGAAGGAAAAATCCCACAATAAATTTTAATGCAAGCTTTGAAATCTTGTTTTTCATAGTTTCTCCAATCTTTAATAAACTTCAAGGCAGACAGATACCTCTGCCACATCTTTCTGTTCCAAATATTGATTACAAAGATATAAATATTTTTTCGCTGCACCATCCATACGATTTGCTTTCAAAACCTCAATAAAATGAAGTC
>CAYMHX010000008.1:0-8232 GCA_964390325.1 uncultured Roseburia sp.
AGCAAATATGAGGTCAATTAATATTATTGCATTTTCTTATATTTGTAAAATTAACGTTACTTTTCACACGTCAGCCAAACACTTGCTGTTTGGCTGCGTAAGAACATGATTCAGGGGTTGATTTTTGCTTTGCGAAGCAAATTTTCATGCAAAAATCACTCGTTGCTGGTCACGGAGTGAACAGTAACAGGAATGCCCGATTTAGCGGCGAATTTTTGTCCAAACATTACTTTTCGCCAAAATATATAGTATAATCATCTTGGTGAAGAAAGTAGGTGTTATATATGGAACAGACGATTACAGCAAAACTACAGATTTTGGTCAATCCTTCGGATCATCAGATACTCTGCGATACGATGAAGGCTTATTCTGATGCCTGTAACTATGTGTCCGAATACATCTATAAAACGCATAATCTCAGCCGTTACAGCGTACAGGAAGATACCTATTATCAGGTGCGTGAGATGTATGGTCTCCGTTCCCAAATGGCTGTTTCTTGTGTGCGTACCGTGATTGCGAAATACAAAACGCTTCTTGCAAATCAGAAGGAGTGGATAAAACCAGTGTTTCGGCTTCCACAGTTAGACCTCGTATGGAACAGAGATTATTCGCTCAACACAAAAAGTGATAGATTCTCTGTGAATACCTTAAAAGGTCGTATTAAGGTATCTTTCTATAAGAATGGCTTTGAACAGTATTTTTCTGATAGCTGTAAGTTTGGTACGGCGAAACTTGTGAATAAGCATGGAAGGTTCTTTTTGCATATTCCGGTCACTTACGAAATTTTGGAACTCCAAAAATCAGAGGTTTCTAATGTTGTAGGGATAGACCGTGGAATACGATTTCTTGCTGCTACTTATGATAGTAAAGGAAAAACGGTATTTTATAACGGCAATGCGGTAAAACAAAAACGTGGGCATTATAAGGCTCTGCGAAAACAGTTACAGCAGGTGGGAACACCATCTTCCCGAAGAAGAATAAAGTCTATCGGACAACGAGAAAACCGTTGGATGCAGGACGTCAATCACTGCGTCTCTAAGGCACTCGTTGAATCAAATCCAGAAGGGACGTTGTTCGTGCTGGAAGATTTAACAGGTATCCGTTCAGCGACGGAACGAGTTAAGGTGAAAGACCGTTATGTATGCGTATCCTGGTCATACTACGACCTTGAACAGAAACTTGCTTACAAAGCTTTGAAACATCATCAACTTGTAGAAAAAGTCAATCCGGCGTATACCAGTCAGACTTGTCCGAAATGTGGTCATACAGAACGAGGGAATCGGAATAAGAAGAAACATGTTTTCTGTTGCAGAAATTGTGGTTACAAGTCGAATGATGACCGTATAGGGGCTATGAATCTGCATCGCATGGGAATAGAATTATTAGTACCAGATGCAGTTGCTATGGAGTAAATCTCTATGGTACGGGTACGTGTCAACGTGCCTTATGTAACGCTACTTTTCGTAATGATGCGAAACGACGAAATGTGGAAGGAGTAATCCGCTATACCACAGGGCAGTTACAAGCTCCGACCTCTAAGGCGTTAGCCGTAGGTCGGAGTAATTGACAAGCTCATTTGCTATTGCAGGACTGATTTTAAAAATAAAGGACAATACCTTATTCTTCAAACTAAGTGGATAACGCTTCTTCACTTTCTCATAAATCATAAAATACTGTTTAACACAATTTTGGTATTTTTCTTTTGTTCCAGTTTCTTTAAAATCCAGCTTCCCATAAGCTAATGCCAAATCTTTTATCATCCAATTTACAAATGGAAGTACCACCTCATCAATCTGATGTTCCATACAATACAAAATACGGTTGGAAAGTGCCTCAAAATAATCCAAGTTCCGTTTTCCATATTTTTTTGTCATAATACTGTCTTCCCGCACGACATAGCAATAACCTGCATAGCTGACACAGGCAACTTTTTTTGCTGCCCCATAAAATAAATGAGCCGTAAACTCGTCTTCGTGAATTTTTCCTTTCGGAAATGACACATTTTTAACAATCTCCTTGCGATACAAACGATTCCAAGCCGTCACATAATACTCATAATTTGGTCCACACAAACGGCAGACTGCTTCTTTTCCAGTAATGACTTCATCTGGGATAATCTGATGTTGATTTCGTTCTGCAATTGACTTCCCTTCCGGTGTGACAGTTTCAAAATTGCAGACTGCAATCTCTGCCCCACTCTCCTCCAAAGCCTTTGCCAATCGTTCATACATATCTGGCTTTAGGTAATCATCACTGTCAAAAAAAGCAACATATTCTCCAGTAGCTTTCGTAAGTCCCACATTTCTTGCATCGGATAAACCACCGTTTTCCTTATGTATGACTTGCACGCGGGCATCTTTCCCAGCATATTCCTCACAGATGACAGGACAGTTATCCGTACCGCCATCGTCTACTAAAATGATTTCTAAATTTTGATACGTCTGATTTAATAAAGAATCAATAGATTTTTTCAGATATTTTTCTACTTGATAAACAGGTACGATTACAGATATTAACTTCTCGTTCATCTTTTCCTCTCATTCTAAAACATTCTCACCAAAGAATACTCCATAACAAAAATTATAACATTTTTGTACAAACTTTTATTTCAAACGATACATTTAAAGCATGAAATATCATACTATTTTTGTATCTTAATAGTACAAATTCCTATAACACTACAAATTTGTTCCATTATTTTTCTACTTTATATCTTCTGCTCAATGACATTAAGTACAAATCAGGAACATACACCTTTAACATTCCCGATATTTTTCTGTGCATATTGCTAGAATTTAAGAGTGCTTTTTTGTGCTTTTTCGCAAATTTCTTACACTCCTTAAAATCCTTCTTATGCAATTTTTTCTCCTCTTTGGAAAGCTGTGCATACTTTTCAAATACTCGACTTACGCTGCATCCAATCAAATTTATGTCGCCAAATGCAGGAGAAATTGCAGTCAGCTTTTTATAACACTCTAATTCTACATACATTGCATCCATATATTTTTTTTGAAACTTCTGTTTCATCGCACTGCCCGGATAAATAACATAATGATAAAACGGATAATAGATAGTCGCTGCACGCTGAAACTTTTCGCTGCAAATCACATTTGTATTAAACAACAAATCTTCTGCTACTTTATAATCTTCAAAACGGATATCTTCAATCACACTTTTCCGAAACAATTTACATACAGGTCCCCAAACGGCTAACAATGCCAGTCCACTCTCTGTTTTATTCTCAAAATGGGTGACTTTTACCTTCTTTTTCTCTGCAATCATTGGAATCTGCACTTGTTCTGCTGCCTCTTTTGATTCTTCCTGTAAAATACAGTTTGCCACATCAGCATGATATTTTTCCGCTAAATGATATAATTTTTCTAACATATCTGCTTCAATCCAATCATCGGCATCCATAAACATCAGATACTCGCCTTTTGCAGCCTCAATTCCACGATTTCGTGTAACAGCAACTCCTGAATTTTCCTGTTCTAATACTTCAATTCTAGGGTCTTTTTTTGCCCATTCTTTACAAATTGCAAGACTCTTATCCTTTGAACCATCATCAATCAATAAAATCTGTAAATTCTGATAGGTTTGGGTACATAAACTAGACAATGTCTTTTCGATATAATTTTCTACATTATAGACTGGTACTACTACCGTTATTTTCTTCTTTTCCATGTAAGTTCCTTTTTTACTATACTATTTTTCCTTCCTATTCGACTCGCTTCTTCCGTATCAAATGCAAATCTCCGACAGGCATCCGTAACTTCATTTTAAATAAATGCATGACAATATACAGCGCAAACGCTAAAATACAGGTTGCAACACCAAAAATAATATTATTAATCGTTCCACCATCCAACAAAATTTTTGTAAACGGCACCGTAAGAATACAAATTGCTAATGGGTCACGCTTCTTTAAAAACCAGCTTAACGCCCCTTCTGCTAATACAAATGGCACAAGCAAATTCACTACTGCACCAATTACTCCAAAATTCGCATAACCTTCTGCTAACAATCCCGGCTGTGCATAAGCTGCCGAAATATATTTGGCTGAAATGAGCGGCAGACTCACATAATCAAATCCCAAAATATTTGACAAAAATTTCACATAGGTAATTCCATAATAATATCCATGCACATTTGTATGATGAATGATGTTGCCTCCAAGCTCTGTCCAAATCCCAAACAATCGATAAATCTGTCTCGCGCAAGAATCAATAATACTCTTAAAATTTGTAATCTCATAAAGCAGATTGTAATTTCTGCCCCAATAAGTATTTAGCTTAATCAGCTCAGAAACCATACCGTATGCCATAATCGCAATGACACCTGCAATCAAAAGCGGTATCACCTTTTTCCCACGCTTTTTCGTATCATTAATTGCTGACAGCACAAAATACAGTAACAAAAGCGGTACTACATACTCTACAATCATATAACGGCTATAACGGATGCGGTAAATACAGAAAAGCCCTCCCAAAAATCCTAAGACAGTATATACATTCATCTTACCGCCTGTTAGAAGAAATCGCATAGCAAAGTAACAAAGCACAGGCACATACATGACTACACCTGTTGAGCCAAACTGGAAATTCAAAAACAACACAATGATTCCCATTAAAAATATTGCTGCATCATCTTTTCGGTCATATTGTATAAAATCAGAGCCATCACTTTTTTGATTCAATTCGTCTGTAGTAGGTTTTACATAAAGAAGATATAACAGCACTACAAACATCGTTAAAAAATAAATCACCAAATACAACTCCCAAAAATCCTGGGGTTGTATGACACCGTCCCTTGTCCCTGCATCCAATCTGCTCTCTGTAAAATAACATGGACAGACAATTCCATTGATAAAGACATTGACCATCAGCATCAAATAGCCCGGACTGAAAACTTTTCTTTTTTTCTCATATAAAACTGAAACTATCCAAAAGACAAGCACTGCCAATACCGCCATAAAACATCTGCTGATAATATCGCCGTCCAATATACGAACCTTTTGGTCCATCAAAATATTACAACAGACAAAGATTACAGCCCCAATTGCTATCCATCTGGACACCTGAAACATCTTTTTTGTCATCGTTTTTCATTTCCTTTATATCATTATCGTTCACAAATCCATTAAAAATCAGCTTCGCTGGTAGAATTTGCTCACCCTAAAATCATTTTCCTTTAATCTTAATAAGCATTCCATCTCCCGCATAAGCAGGTGCACCTACCCATTGAACGATGGAATCTGTTAAGTTTCCTTTATGGTAAAAGTGATTATCCCCTGTCAATACTGCAATCACAGGACTATTTTCACCAAGTATCAGCTCGATAAATTCTCTGCTTACCGCAGTAGTATCCCTTGTTCCTTCTCCTGTTCCAATCACCAATGCCTGATTCCAAACTGACATTGTTGTTTCTAAGAGTGAACGATTTTGTTCTGTATAAAATGGTACATGTGCAAGTAAAATCACAGGCTTTGTTGGATTTTGCAAAAGCCACTCCCTCATTGCTGCCAAAGAAGCCTCATTCACCTGATATGCTTCATTGTCAATGGTACAAATGACAAATTCTTCATATTCCATTACCTGAAATGCTCCCTGTCCGTCTAAAAACAGGTCATAAAGAACAGATTCTGTTGAAATTTCCTCATACCAAGGTGAAAACCACTCGTGATTTCCTAAGGTAAACAAACACGGCATTTCTAATTTTTTAATCTGCTCTGACAAATAAGCAGCATTTTCATCGGTATAATAATCTATCATATCTCCACCCATTAGCACGGCATCGAACTGGTGTTCATTTGCATAAGCTATCCACTGTGGAAGCTGTTCTGCTGATACCGTTCCGCTCGCATTGGAAAAGGCTTTGATTCGTTCGTTCACATCTCCATAAACTCCTGCATCTTCTCTTGTGGGAAGTGCCAAATGCAAATCAGTCAGATATAAAAATTCATATTCTCCTTGCATATCAGGAATTATGATTTCTTCCACATAATTCACCTGTATATCAGGATATTCATACTTCTTTGCTAAAATTGTCAATCCTATCATAGCAAAAACCATGACACAGACCTGTAGCCATCTATTTTTACTGATACTATGTTTCATAAGCATTCCTTTTTATCTTTTTACCACTTTAGATACATATAATTCCTCTAATCGCTTCGCCTCTAACTGAATATTAAATCCCAACTCATCCAATTCTTTCGGATAACTTCGACGTTCTTTTACTTTCGCCATTTTTATTGCAGCTTTCGCCCATTTTTCTGTAGAAGCCTCCAAAGAAAGATACGGACAGCCAACAATATCCACTTCTCTTGTAATGGTATCTGCAAATACGCAAGGAAGCCCCGAAGCCTGTGCTTCTACACCTACCATTGGAAGGCCTTCAAATAAAGACGGCATGACCATCACATCCATTGCCTGATACAATTCTTTGGCATTCTCTACCATTCCAAACAATCTGACACTATCCATTAATCCTAATTTTTTTATCTTTTCTTCAATCTCGCCCCTCAACTCGCCATCTCCTACAAGCCAAAGTACACTATTTGGCTGAAGTTTCTTAATTTTTGCAAAGATTTCTACTAAAAATGTCTGATTTTTCTGCTGGCTGAAGCGTCCGATATTTCCCACTACTAATTTATCTGTCACATTTTCCCGTTTGCGAACCTGATTTCTTACTTCTTCATCATAAAAATATTCCTCGCAGGCAATCGCATTTTTCAAAACAACAAAATCTTCTTTTCCAAACAAAAACTCTCCTGCTGCCTTAGAACAGCCGATACGGTCTGTAATTTTGCCTTTCGCCAACGCCCATAAGAGCTTATTCCGAATAGCTTTTATCTTACTTTCCGCATACAGGGTCGCATGACTATGTATGATTCGAGTTTTTATTCCATATTTTTCTGCAATCGGAAATGCCAAAAATGCAATCGTAGGTGCATGTAAATGTACAATATCATATGCTTTTGCGTGTTTTTTAAAAAAGCGTTCCAAATACGCCTTTGTACGTCCCATCTGACTTCCGGACAATGCAGGATAGACATAAACTTTTGAACCCAGAGCCTTTACTTTTTCATCAAAAATTTCCGGTTCTTCTCCAAAAATCAGATAATCCATCTGCACTTTTTTTACATCCATATAAGTCTGATAATTCAACATTACCGTACCCACGCCTCCAACAGGGCGTTTTCCAATGATTTCTAATACACGCACTTTTTTCATGCTGTTTCACTTCCTATTCTTTTACTTATGATTTCCGCAATATCTTCTTATAAGCCAGCTCCTTAATAAATCCCGGCTGCATTAATACGATAAATGTTCCTGTCATAGAAATTATATATTCTATAATTGTAGTTAATCCCAATTCATGCTGAAACTTCCGAAGTCTTGCAAAATCCTTAAAATACTTCCAGCCGCTTCTGCGCCGCACTAAATCCATACTGGTTCTTGCCTTTACTAAAATAGAATCCAAGTTCCGAATTTGATATCCTTTTGCAAGCATTCTGCTCCATAAAGAATAATCTTCTAAATATGGAAAATGCTGATAATTTCCCACTTCTAAAATCGCACTTTTCCGAAACATTACCGTCATATGATTTAACGGATTTCGATTTTTTACATAAGAAAGAATTTCTTTCTGTGTTTTTGGCATGGTTTTAACACGGTCTGTAGTTCCTGCATCGTTAAATTCTCGAATCGAACCTCCTAATACATGCACTTCCGGATGTGCATTCATATAAGTCACCTGTCTTGCAATCCGTTTTGGCATGGCGATATCATCGGTATCCATACGAGCAATTAACTCATTTCTACACAGAGTAACACCCTTTGCCAATGCCCTCCCAAGCTGTTGATTCTGCTTAAAAGCAAACGTATGCAATACCTTTGGGTACTTTTCTTTATATTCGTTTAATACCTCATACAATTCCTCTGTCAAAGGTCCATCTTCTATTAATAAAATCTCATCCACAGGATAGGTCTGTTTTACAATACTCTCCAATGCCGCTCTTAAATACTCTGGCTTTTCTTTGATATAAACAGACATTAAAACCGATACTTTAGTGTTTGCTTCCATTGATACTCTCTCCAAATTTCACAATCTGATAATTTCCAACCTGCTTATAAACAGACATCTTTCTGTCATACGTTAATGTTCCAAATACTTTTGCAAATAAATTGATTTTTCCTGCTAATATTTTTAAAATCCAATCAAAACCAA
>CAYMHX010000008.1:8332-22726 GCA_964390325.1 uncultured Roseburia sp.
CCTGTTTTTTTCTGTTTTGCAAGCATATCTGCCTTTGCTTTTACGGCAAGCTCTTTTGTCAGCTTATAATTGACATCGTAATACAACTGTTTCATATTTGGTTCTTCTTTTTGATGTACAATGCCTGCAGCATGAAGAATGACATCATACTCGGAAAAGTCCATTTCCTTCCATTCTTCATTTCTCACAGAAACAAATGTAACATGCCACAACTCTTGCGGCATGTTCCCATTTATTTTTTCTATATACTGTTGAAAAGAAGTTCCAATATATCCACTCGTTCCTGTTACTAATACTTTTTTTCCCATATTTTCATTCCTACTTCTTCTTTTTCATTTCTCCGGTTCCGCCTTCTACTACACCTTTGTGGAATAAAACTGCTGTAATTGTTCCAACGAAACATTTGATATCCATCAACATACCAAATTTCTCTACATATTCTCCATCTAATTTGGCTTTTACAGGAATTTCTAATTCATCACGCCCGTTAATCTGTGCCCAGCCTGTTAATCCCGGAAGAACATCATTTGCACCATATTTATCACGCTCTTTGATTAAATCATACTGATTCCATAACGCAGGTCTTGGTCCTACAATACTCATTTCTCCAACCAAGATATTAATCACCTGTGGTAATTCATCTAAACTGCTCTTACGCAAAAATTTTCCCACTTTGGTAATATACTGGTCCGGATTTGACAATAAATGGGTCGGCATATCTTTTGGTGTATCTGTCCGCATAGTACGGAATTTTAAGATATCAAAATACTTTTTATTCTTTCCCACTCGTTTCTGTTTAAATAAAATCGGTCCCGGACTGTCTAATTTAATCGCAATACATAGGATTAAAAATACCCACCAAAACAGCGATAAGGCAAGTACAGCCAAAACAAAGTCTACAGCTCTTTTTAATTTTAGATACGTTTTTTGTGAAGCAGAAAGTTTCATAGGTTATCTCCTTTTCTATGCGTTTTTTATTCATATATATTGCAATAATTCAGAGCCAAGCTCGAAAATTCTTTGAATTTCAAGCGAACTGGAACCGTTCGTTTTGCTATTGGCTTCTCACCAAAGAAATTTTCAAAAATACATTTATTTTAGCAAGCTAAATGTCTGCATTTTATGAAAATTGCCTTGGTTCTGAATTGTTACTTATATTCTTGAATGGAGTAGGTCGGTACAATTCTCTGTACCCATTCACGAATATCTTTTGGTTCTGTTACTACATATTCTTTGATTTCTTCTAACTGACGTAAGAATTTTTCTTCGTCCATCTGAATCGGCTTTCCAATATGAATTAATTTGTTTGCCGTATCCTGCATTCCTTCTTCTTTCATTAACATTTCTTCGTAGAGTTTTTCTCCCGGACGAAGACCTGTAAAGACAATCTGAATATCTTCGTTTGGCTTATGACCCGACAATAAAATCAAGTTTCTTGCCAAATCTACAATTTTCACAGGCTCACCCATATCTAAAATAAAAATCTCGCCGCCTTTTGCATACGCTCCTGCCTGAAGTACCAACGATACCGCCTCTGGAATTGTCATAAAATAACGGATAATATCCGGATGTGTTACCGTAACAGGCCCACCACCCTCAATCTGTTTCTTAAATAATGGAATGACACTTCCGTTACTTCCTAATACGTTCCCAAATCGAACTGCTACATACTCTGTTTCAGAACGATTATTATAAGTTTGGATAATCATTTCACAAATTCGTTTCGTTGCACCCATAATATTAGTCGGATTTACTGCTTTATCCGTAGAAATCATAACAAATCGTTTTACTTTATGCTTATCAGCAGCTTGAACGACCTTCCAAGTGCCTAATACATTATTCTTTACTGCCTCATTCGGGCTGTCCTCCATCAATGGTACATGCTTATGAGCAGCCGCATGATATACAATTTCAGGATGGTATTTTTCAAAAATCTGGTCCACACGCTTTGTATTACGAATAGAGGCAATTAACACCACTAAATCCAGCTCCGGATAATTTCGTCTTAATTCCTGCTGAATATCATAGGTAGTATTTTCATAAATATCTACAATCACAAGCTGTTTTGGGTTATGAGAGGCTACCTGTCTGCAAAGCTCACTTCCAATAGAACCACCGCCGCCTGTTACCATGACTACTTTTCCCGATACATAGCCCATAATCGAATCTAAATCTACCTTAATCGGCTCACGGCCTAATAAGTCATTGACATCTACATCCTTTAATTTACTGATACTGACATCACCATTTACTAATTGATACATACCAGGCAGACGTTTTAATTCACAGCCTGTCTGTTTACAGATATCCAAAATTCCTTTCATTTCCATTGCAGATACCGTTGGCATTGCAATAATAATCTCATCTACATGATAGGTTTCTGCAATATCTACAATATCATTACGGTCACCGATTACTTTGATACCATGCAAAAACTTTCCTCGTTTTCCCTTATCATCGTCCACGATACCTACAATTTTTAAATTTACGAATTTACTGTTTACAATCTCTTTAATAATGGCATTTCCAGCTTCACCAGCTCCTACAATCAAGACATTTTTCATCTTTTCCGTATGCTGTCTGCGTGTTTTCAAATTTTTAATACCACGCTGAGAAAATCTTGCAACTACCATCATGATTAAAAGCAAAGCACCATAGATAAAATACCAGCTTCTCGGCAAAGGATATTCCTCATGTCTATATACCAATAAAACCATTACTGTATTTAATAAGGTATCTACAATACAAGCTGATGTCAGATATAACAACTCAGTAGCTCCTGCATAATACCACAACGTACTATACAATCGAAAGAAAGAAAATACTCCAATTGCTACTAAAATGAACATTGGTAACATTTCCCATATAACATTCATATAATAATCCGGTATCGGTTCTTTTCCAAACTCAAAGCGTACCAACAATGCAATCAAACTCGCCAAAGTTACAATACAAATATCTGTCAGCATTAAAGTAATTCTTCTCATCCACATATGTTTTTCTGAACTTTTCATATTGTTATCTTCCCTTTCATCTTTGTGAACAGTTTCTCTCCATTTCGGATTGTTTATATGATGGAGAGATGATACTAATCACTCGTATAGATATAATATTCCCCAATTTCTGCCAGCTTTTTATATCCTCCTGCCAGCATCAATTCTTCATTATTATAGTTTCTTTCTAAAATAATACCATTACAGCCATAAAAAACAGCTTCTTTTTCCAACAAACTTAAATCTTTCTGCATTTCCTGATAACTCTCATCATAAAATACTCGAATACTACTGTCATATTCGCGAAGTTCTCCTGCAATCTCTATCGGTGCCATTAGATACCATTCTCTATCATCCGACAATTGTTCTGCAATCTCTTTTACAACGTCTGAGCTTTTTTGCAAATTGACAGGAACTACAAACTGTCCGTCTGTAACGGACACTCCAAATCCAAGCTGTAAGAACACAAGAAAAAATAATAAAAACTTTCCTCGTTCTTTCCTCCCAATCTGCCTCAAAAACAACTCTGTTCCCACATAAGCGGTTACTGGTATTCCACAAAGGATACCATACACTGGCCAGTTCGATTCTTTTCCTGCTCCAAGTGTCACAATTTTATTCCCGATAAATGGTGTTACTAATAAAAGTATACCAAAAATTTCATATATTAACAAACTTCTCTGTTCTTTTTTTCCCTTTAAAATGAAATAAATGACTGCTAAAAACAAAAAAAACAGAGGATATGCTCTCGTATGATACGAGTCAAACACATTTTTTAAAACGGCAAGACGTAATGCCATACCCCTACTCCTTTCTGCTCTGTTTCATTTTATTTTCGTAACGTAACTATTCAGTACCCTCATAGTTACGATACAAAAATCCATTAAAAATTGCTGCGTAAATTACGCTGCAATAGGATTTTTGTACACCTGAATCATGTTCTTTTGTTCAAAACAGTAAATGTTTTGAATTGCTCTGAATAGTTAGTTATTCCCAATCATATTTCCATCTTCTTTTTTTAAAAAAATAAATGAAAATAGTACGGCTGTCAGCATCAAAAGAATATAAAATCCTCCTTTTTCATTCGTTAACTGACCTGCCAGTATAAAAATAATTACACGATAAAAGCTTTCTAGTTTTCCAATCGCCGCTTCATTCCTTCTCTCGCCAAGCTCTAACCACTGTAATAGAGAACTTATTACGACAGGCATTACAAAACAACTTAATATTGTCAGCCCATTCCAGCTATTTAAAAAAATGCCTGTTACCACAGATTGTCCCTCTAAATATGTCGTCATCCAATAAATGATACATGCCAATCCTACAAATGTCATAATTTGTTCTGTATCTTTTAGAAATTTTGTTCCAAGCTTCCAAAGTCCCATATAAAAAAAGAACAATAAACAAATCGGTATGATATAGTATAAGGCAATTGTTTCCGAAATCCCTGCCAGAGAAATGGCCGCTGCATATAGCATTTCTATCGGCGAATAAGTATGTCCTTCTGCTGCATCCATAGAAAGATACCCGCTATATTCATCATACAAATACATCGTATTTGTTGTAACTGCTGTATGCACAATTTCCCATGTGTTATCTTCTGCATTCGGTCTGGTAAAGAAAATAGATACCATTACAAAATACACCAACATCACTAAAAAAAGAAACTTTATCTTTCTTCTATTCTTTTGCTTTTCCTTAAATTTCCAAAATTCTAACACTTCTTTAAAAAAACACTTCATCTGTTTTCGCCCCAAAAGAACAGCAAACACAGATATTACCACCGCAATGACGACCCACAGAAAAGCCAAACGGCTCAATGCCCATTCCATCTTTACAGCAAAAACAGACACCACCCAAAAACAAGCCAGCATTCCTAAACATCCATTCGTTAAAATCTCAGATATTTTCCGATGAGTTTTCTTAAAAATACAGGTTTCCAAAATTCCTATCAAAAACGGAACTATCAAAAATAAATATAAAATAAAAACGATTTGAACTATTAGTTTCATAACCACTCTCTTATATCACTCTACCTAAAACAAAAACAAATAAATAGCAGAACAAAATCACAATCAGCCATACTTTTTTCTTCAAAACACTTGTTCGATTCAAGAAAAGTGCTGCAAAAAAATTCAAACATAAAAATGCCGTATATTCTAATAATAACAGCACCGGTACTATCTGTTCTAATGCCATGATAACAAAAATTCCAGCCAGCATTCCAATGCTAAGTATCGTTTTCGTTCGATTGCTTCCTTCCTGCTGCATTTTTATTTTACAATAAAGTGCCGTAGAAAGAAGCAATAACACATACCAGCCTGTCACTGGAATTGCCAGTACTTCATAAAACAGACTTTCTACTGCAAATAATAATATATAAAAGAAAAATGGAATTTCTATTTTTCTTTCTTTCTGTGCAATTTCATCTATTATCGCTGAACTTATGATTATCACAGGCAACGCACATACCAAATAGACTGCCATCGCAAGCATATCCTTACTTCCATTTAACACCCACAAAAGTGACCGATTTACATATTCGGAATATTTCCCCATCTCAATTAGGACACCCTGTCTTGGTGCTACAAGCAGCATTACAGCAACGGCTGCCACAACAACACCAATTGTCAAAAACTTTTCCCGCTTTGTCCTTCTGCTATAAACCTGTTTTATATTATTTTTCAGCAATCCCGCACCCACGAACAGGTATACGACACCTGTCAGAAGTAATGCCGGAAAAAACGCCATTTCAAACTGCATATTTTTACCCTTTACTCTTTTTCCTACTCTAAACGTAACTATTCAATACCTTAACTGCTCTGAATAGTTACCTCTAAACAACTTTTTAGATATTCATAATATCTGCGAATTCCTTCTTCAATCGGCATCATCTGCATATTACAAATCGACTGAATTCTCGTATTATCCAAAATAATCTTTTTCGCATCCACACTTCTTGCAGGTGTATAAGAAACCTTTACCTCTGGTAAAAGTCCTTTTAAAATCTCTATAATCTCATTTTGAGAAACCCCTGTATTGGAACTTAAATTAAAGACTTCTTTTTCTCCATGATAATCAATCAAAGCATACAACATTTCGCATAAATCATCAATATAAATATAATCTCTGATAACCGTACCGTCACCCCAGATTTCAATGGTTTCCCCTGCTAAAGCACGTTTAATCGCCGCATCAATAAACCCCACTCCCTTATGATAATCCTGTCCCGGACCGTAAGGGTTGGAAATTCTTGCTACGAGCATATGTTTTTTTGCTTGAAAATTAAAGGTACGAATTGTATTTTCAATACATAACTTTAAATTTCCATAATGATTAATCGGTACTGCAACCGTCCGTTCGATAATTGGCTGAACCTCCTGATTGCCATATACCGTACCACCGGACGAAAAAAATATCATCCTGCAATCTGTATCTTTAATATAGTAACAAAGCTTTGCCGTCTGAACAAAATCCCTTTCATATCCAACAATACATTTTTCATTGGAATTACCTGGATTTAAGGTACAAATCGCATGATAAATAACATCCATTTCCTTTATTATCTGTTGTAAAGTATAATCATCAAAAAAATCTCCTGCAAGATAGGAAATACGTTCATCTCTTTCTTTTGGAAGCCACATGTCAAAACTAAACACACGTTCTCCCTTATCTGCCAAATATTTTCCTAAATTTTTCCCTAAAAAGCCATTACCACCGAGAACTAATATTTTTCTCATCTTCTTCTATTCCTTTTTTTATTGCAGCGATAACCTTATCGCCTTCTGTCTGCCAGCTTGTAGACTTCGCAAATTCCAAGCCTTTTCGTCTAATTTCTGCCAGTTCCTCTTTATGCTCCAAATAATAACAAATTTTATCTGCAATTTCATCCGGGTCAAAATCTACTAAAATACAATTATCCTCATTTACCAGCCACTCACTGTTTGCACCCTTCGTACACACTGCAACCGAATTGGATGCCATAATTTCAAGCGGTAAAAGGGAAAGATTTGTACCTGACCACACCAGACACATATCACACTGTGCATACAAATCTGCCAGCTTATCCTGACGGACACTTCCTAAATTTTTATGACGGAATGGAATTGCAAAACTACGAACATCCCATCCTGCCAATAACACTTCTACATCTGGTCTTCTCTTTGCAATCTCTTGCACTGCTAAAAGCCCCAATTCAAAGTTTCTTCGCTCTGTAACAGGTCTGACATATAAGAAAATACGCGGTATGTCATCTCGTTTTTCTTTCGGTGCATATAACTCTCTGTTATAGGAAAAAGAAAAACTTTCTGTTTTCATTCCATATTCTTCCCGCAGCTTATCTTTGAGCCACTCTCCTGCCGTCAGTCCTCGAAAGCCAAATTTATAAGTGTTTTCTGCAAATACATACTGAGAACCCACTGCAAAAAAATACGGCTCAAAATCTTGAACAAAGTAAAACTTACTAATGGTATTATCAAAATCCCTTACGGTATATGCCGTCTGCCATGATGTCGCAATGGTAGCATGTGCAAAACTCATTTCATTGATATCAATCGATACCTCAATTTCATCCAAATCCAGCACATAATTTCGTTTTAAAAATGCCCTGCAATCTTTTGAACTCTGAAAAGCCAACGGATTAATAATATAAATCCGATTTTGAAATCCCGCGTTTTGCAGCATCATAACAAAACGGAAAATATTAATATGACCTCCGGAGGATAATCCCATTTCAGGAATGACCCAGTTTAATATCTGCTTTCCATTTTTTGCTTTTTCATAAGCCTCTTTCTCAAAAAGCTTTTTTTCCCTTCTGAGGATAAATTGAAATTTTTCATGCACGTTATCGTTGCCGAATACCTCCGGACGCTGCTCCCACATAATCTCTCCCTTAGAATCTAATCGTTTGGGATTAATGAGATGCTGTTTTACCCATTCCTTTACTGTAGCCATCAATTCTCTCCTACAAATTTCTTAAACTCACTCGTAACTATTCAATCACTTCATAGTTACGATATAAAAATCCATTAAAAATCACTTCGTGATGGGATTTTTAACCGTCTTTGACGGTTTACACTTTGAATCACTTTCTTTTGGTTAAAACAGCAAGTGTTTTAACCTGCTCTGAATAATTACAATCTCACTTTCTTTGCTCGTACTGCTGAGAAATATGTTTGTCTAAAAACCGCTTCGTTTTCTCAGAATATCCCTCATAGCCGCCTGCAATATATCCTGCAATACACCGAAAGCTATTACGCACAACTGCATAATAGGTCCAGTATAACTTATTTTCTATCTTCGCTGATTTGCCCCAAATATAACGCATATCCCCTTTGGTGATACGCAAAATACCATAAATCATTCTTGGAACACTTTTAAACATACGGTACTGATGAATCTGATAAACGCCCTTATATTCATCATAATAACGTTTAAAATAGGTTTTCAAAGGATAGTTATGAGAATGATACACAACTGCATTCGGACAATAAACCCTTTTATAACCCAATTCTATCATTTGTTTCATCCAAATCTGGTCTTCCGAAAAATTCACATCGGGATAAGGATATTTCTCCCATACACTTCTTCTCAAACAGGAATTATTATCGGAAAAAAATGCCAGAAAATGGCGGTATGCTTCATCTTCTTTATAACGCTTTTTATCTTCCATAAAGCTTACAGTGTCTTTTTCACCAAATCCTTTAAAATGCAGATTAATATCACGATTGTCTAACACATTACACTTCGGATAAGGAAGATGTCGTCCGAAGCCTCCTACTGCATTTTCATCTAACTTCATTGCATTTAATAAATTTTCTAACCAACATTCATCTGCCGGAAGTGCATCCTGTGTCAAAAACACAATAAATGTTCCAGTTCCTTTGCCTGCACCATAATTTCTTGTCTTTCCATGCCCAAATTCTTGTGGTGGAATCTGATAAAGATGACATGGATATTTTTTTATAATTTCTACTGTCCTATCTGTGGAACCGGAATCCACACAAATCACTTCATATTTATAATTTGTCTTCTGTTCAAAGACTTTTGCCAATACCTTATCGAATAATTCTCCACCATTTTTGGTTGGAATTACAATTGTTGCATCCATCATCGCTCAATCCTATGTTTTTGTTCTATACATCAATCATTTATCTACAAAATAATCTTTATTGTATTGTTTCTACAAGCATTCTCTTTATTTTACGAGCTGCACGATATGGCAGACTACGTCTTGGTTCAGTCTGAGGCGTTCCATCTCCTACAACAATACACTTTGTCGGCATCTGTGGATGTAAATTATTTAATGACACACCTGTAACATAGTTTTGGAATGCAATCTCCATCTCTAAAAATATATCACATTCCTCTTTAGAAATCTCTACGATTTCCATTAAGATTTTCTTATTTTCTTCTGAAATAACATTTAAAGTTCCATTTAATAAAATACTGCGGTATAAAATAAACTTTAACGGAATTGGGAAATCAAATGTCCACTCATAATCCAAAATATAAATCTTATCCGAAACTACCATATTCGCAGATACCATATCTAAGCTGACATTTTTCGCTGCCACATAACCTTCTAAATTTGAAACCGTCCCAAACATTTCTTGAAACGCCTCTGTCATTTGGAAAGTTTCTGTTTCTTTTACATTCATAATAATCTGTTTCAATAAACGAACATTTTCCCATACACAATCCCAGTCTTCCCGTTTCACAGCCTCATCAATTATCTGGTCTAAACGTAAACCTGTCATATATGGAAAACGTACCCTGCCTGCTTCTATTTTTTCACAAGCTATTAATTCTACATTTTCAGTTGTATATGGACTATTTTTCACGAAATCAGCCATTCTCTCTATATGTGCATTTCCCTGTTCTGATACGGCTGTCTTTTCTACCTGTTTTACTCCATCTTCTTCAAAAATGCGGGTAATAATTTTATATTCATCTCTACGTTCTACGGAACATTTTGCATAAATTGTCTTCTGCATGGTACACTCTTTTCTTTCTCAATTTATTTGTTTTTTTGAAAACTCGATGGTATCATACCTAATTCTTTCCAAGTTGATACTAAAACTTTGTAACATTTCAACATAAGTTTATACTTCATTCTTTTTCGCTTCTACAAAGAATGAATTTGAAAATTCTTGAAACAGCCCGGCATCTAACAATGTATCCCACACCTTTGTTTCTTCAAAAAGTACCATTCTGTCTGCATCAAAATTCCGAATATTATCCATCAATTCTCCTTTTACAGGAAGAAAATCATCGGTATAAATCGTTGTCGGGAGCTTATAATCAGGGTATGGATAAGCAAACCATACATCTTGATAACCGCTTTCTTCTAACAAATTCTTTAATACCTTCTTTGAAAACGTTTTCACGCCCTTTGTAGTACGATAACCTTCAATTCCTTCAAAATATTTTCCCACATGGTCTTCTCTACATCCTGCAAAATATTTCAATCCTAATTGATTTTCAATTGCAATCAATACTTTTCCATTCGGTTTTAGTAATCCTGCAATTTTTTTCAAAAAGGCATGATAGGCATCTTTTTCCGGGATGTAAAGTTCTCCATACTCTAATACACCGATTAAGGTCACATAATCAAACTTTTCTTCTAACCCTGCTGCAATATCATTAAAATTTCCTACCATAATTTCGATATTTTCTTTTTCCCGATTACGGTAGGCATTAATCATACTTCTGCGTTTTGATAAATCAATTGCGGTTACCTTTTTTACTTTTTCTGCAATTGCTCCTGTAATCGCACCACATCCTGCTCCAACTTCTAATACTGTCGCATCCTTTTCAAACGGATACCAATTAATAATATTGGTACGCACTTCTGATAAATGGTAAAGAATCGGCCAAGACTTTGATGTTACAATTATCTCCGGGAACTCACTCCGATTATGTTCTTTTACAATATCAAGGAGCGTATTTTCAATATCTCCATCACTATACAAATCTTCTCCACTATAATAGTCATAATTCATAACTACATTTCCGATTTTTTCCATACTGCGTACCCCTTACAAATACTCTATCTTCACATCTAAATCTACAAATCCAATGGTGTTTTTATCTGAAACCACTTGAATATTGCATACATCATACAATCTGCTGTATACCATAAATTCGCCTTCCGGATAACCTGTACATCCTAATGCAAGCAGATAATCGCCTCCCTGAAGACTCATTTTCTGACGGAATGACACAGTTACAATCTGCCCTGCATCAATATGTTCCGGTGTCCTGCCCTCTAACATAGTATTTGTACCACTGACTTCCGTCCCCTTAATATCTTTAATGGTATAAGCAAAAATCGGATTATCCACAGGCTGGTAAAATTCCACTTTCATACGGACTTCAAATTCTTTTCCTTTATAAATAGAAGACCCAACATTCCCTTGGTCATCTACAATCGCATAGTCAATAATATTCGCCACGCCATTTCCATACTCTAAGGCCTTGGGATTATTCACCATGCAATCCTTCCAATATCCATCTGTACCAACACTGTCAATTGCAATCTTCTTTTCACTTTCCTGTTCCAATTCTTTTTCCGTCTCAAACTGGTTTACCAGAATTTTTTTGTAGGTATTGACAACTTCCGCCGAATCTCCCACCATAATCTGTTTCCCCTTATGAATTAAAAGAGTTCTGTCACAATATTTGATAATACTTCCTAAATCATGGGAAACAAATAAAATCGTCTTTCCTGCTTCTTTAAAAGTCATAAACTTCTGATAACATTTCGACTGGAAGAAAATATCACCAACACTTAATGCCTCATCTACAATTAAAATATCAGGCTCTACATTAATCGCTACCGCAAATGCAAGTCTTGCAAACATACCGCTGGAATAATTTCTCACCGGCTGATAAATATAATCGCCAATATCGGCAAACTCTACAATCGCAGGAACTCTTTCATCCATTTCTTCTTTGGTATATCCCATAATCGTACCATTTAGGTAAATATTTTCGATACCCGATAGCTCCTGTTTAAAACCTGCACCCAACTCAAGCAATGCACTGATTTTTCCATTTACTTTAATTGTTCCTGCATTTGGTGTCGATACTCCTGTAATCAGCTTTAAAAGGGTCGATTTTCCGGAACCATTCGTGCCTACAATTCCGATACATTCTCCCTTATAAACATCCAAATTGATGCCATCTAATGCCTTATGTGGTCTGTGAAAACTTTTTAACCCTAAGCAGAGCTTTTCTTTCACAAAATTTTCAGGCTTATCATAAAGTTTATATATTTTTTCAATATCTCTTATTTCAATTACTTTTTCCTGCATTTTTACCTCTCATTACCATTTATAAATGGTCTGCGAAGAAATCCTTCATTTCTTTAAAAATTTTACCGCTAATCAGTCCAACTACAATAACAAAGCCCCAAAAATAAAGAGTCATTCCCCAGTCCTGCCATATCCATTCGCCACGCATATAACAGTCACGATAACCATTTACAACATAATACATCGGATTGAGTCTAAAAATTCGCATCATCTTCTCTGACCAAAAGCCCTCATCCCACATAATCGGTGTCAACCACATCAAAAGCTGGGTACAGATATTTAACAACTGAATCATATCTTTAAAAAATGGTGTTACTGATGCTGTCAAATAAGACAATGACAGCACCAGACAAATTTCGCAGAACATATAATAAAATACCTGAATCATTGTAATTCCAGGCATTCTTCCCATAAAAGAGAAAATCAAAAATGCAATTACTACAAGGAATAAATGCACAAATAAAGAAGAAAACACCTTGATTACAGGCAAAATATTAATTTTAAAAACCATCTTTTTTACCAGATAGCTGTATTCCACCAAACTATTTGATGCATTCGTCCATGCATCTACAAAGAAAAACCATGGGACAATACCAGAAATCAAATACAATAAAAACGGATATTCTGTTTCAGTCGGTGTCATTTTTAAACCAGTACCGAAAATAATCATGTAGATTAAAACCGTAATTACCGGCTGTACAAAAGCCCACACAATTCCAAAATAAGACCCTGCATACTTCGCCTTAAAATCTGTTCTTGCTAAACGCATAATCAGACTGCGACTCTCCCATATGTCTTTCAAAAGAGGTGTTTTCTTGTTTTTATTAGGCATTCTTTTTCAGCTCCTTAATTCCACTCCATAATTTATCTTTTTCAGATAAAATCAAATCTTCTTCTGTCATTCCCTCCGGCATTGGCCATTCCACACCAATTTCAGGGTCTTTCCAAAGTAATCCGCCTTCATCATTTGGATGATAAAAGTCTGTCACCTTATAACAAAATTCTGCATACTCAGACAGTACAATAAATCCATGTGCAAAACCCTTTGGAATAAAAAACTGCTTCTTATTTTCTGCGGAAAGGATGACACCAAACCACTTACCATAGGTTTCAGAGCCTTCTCTTAAATCAACTGCTACGTCAAATACTTCTCCATTTACCACACGCACTAACTTATCCTGTGGATAATTGATTTGGTAATGTAATCCACGCAGCACACCTTTTTTAGAAGCAGACTGATTGTCCTGCACAAACTGACAGTCAATTCCTGCTGCAGCAAAATCATTGTAATTATATGTTTCCATAAAATAACCTCTGGAATCACCATATACGGCTGGCTCAATCACTTTTAAGCCCTTAATTCCATTACAGTCATCTGTTACTGTTATTTTTCCCATTCTTCAAACAATTCCTTTCTAATGGTCTAAAAATTCTAAATTGTATCAACTATTTTAATTTTTCAAACAATTGTAACTATTCACTACCCTTATAGTTACGATTTTTTTATTTTATAAACCTTCGGCTACTTCCATTAAATATTTGCCGTAGTCTGTCTTTAATAATGGCTGTGCAAGTTTAATCAACTGTTCTTTATCAATAAATCCACGTTTGTATGCAATTTCTTCAATACAAGAAACATACAAGCCCTGACGTTTCTGGAACGCATAAACGAAGTCTGCTGCGGCAAGAAGCATATCATGATTTCCTGTATCTAACCATGCAAAACCACGACCTAATGTTTCTACATTTAAAGTGCCTCTGTTTAAATATTCGTTATTAATGCTTGTAATTTCAATTTCACCACGGGCAGATGGTTTTACATTCTTTGCAATTTCTACTACATCATTGTCATAGAAGTAAAGCCCTGGTACTGCATAATTGGATTTTGGATTTTCCGGCTTTTCTTCAATCGATAATGCCTTACCATTTTCATCAAACTCTACGACACCATATTCTCTTGGGTCTCTTACATAGTAACCAAAAATGGTTGCCCCTTTTTCATTCTCAGTACGGGCAGCTACATTTCTAAGCACCTTTGAAAAGCTCTGTCCATAGAAAATATTATCTCCTAATACCAATGCCAC
>CAYMHX010000009.1:0-22705 GCA_964390325.1 uncultured Roseburia sp.
GCATCCCCCGGAGGGTCTATATATGAGGCGTAGTTTTTTATCGCCGAATATATAGATAAAAAGAATGATAAGTCACTATTCATAATGAAGTAGATAGAAATGGAATGAGAGGTAAAAATGCAGAATTATTTGAAAAACCAAACAAGTCCTTATTTATTACAGCATAGTGAAAATCCAGTTAATTGGTATCCTTGGTGTACGGAGGCATTTGAAAAAGCAAAAAGAGAAGAAAAACCTATTTTTTTAAGTATCGGTTACAGTACCTGTCATTGGTGTCATGTGATGGCACACGAATGTTTTGAAGATGAGGAAGTGGCTGAGGCTTTAAATCGAAATTTTATCTCAATAAAAGTAGATAAGGAGGAACGTCCTGATATTGATGCTGTTTATATGTCGGTGTGTCAGGCGTTTACAGGAAGCGGCGGGTGGCCAACTTCTATTTTCTTAACACCAGAGCAGAAGCCTTTTTTTGCAGGAACATATTTTCCGAAATATGAAAAGTATGGGCAGATAGGATTTTTGGAGTTACTTTCTATGATTGATGAAAAATGGAAGACAGAACGGGAAGAATTACTGAAATCAGCAGAAAAGATAGTAGAAATTTTAAGAAAAAATGGAGAAGAAAATGAGAAGAACTTTACAGGTTGTTTAGATAAAAACACTACAAATGAAGAAAATTTGGAACGTGCCATACAGCTTTATGGGGATAATTTTGATAAAGAATATGGAGGATTTGGGGAAGCACCGAAGTTTCCTGCTCCACATAATCTGCTTTTTTTGATGCAACAGTATGAGAAAAAGAAGCAGGAGGAGGCTTTACGAATGGCAGAAAAAACATTGCTTTGTATGTATCGTGGAGGAATGTTTGACCATATCGGTGGCGGCTTTTGCAGATATTCGACAGACCGTTATTTTTTTCTTCCACATTTTGAAAAAATGCTGTATGACAATGCATTGTTGATGATGGCATATAGCAAGGCTTATCAGATTACAAAGAAGTGGATATATTGTCATATTGCAGAGAGAACGGCAGAATATATTTTACGGGAAATGACCTCGAAGGAGGGGGGTTTTTATAGTGCCCAGGATGCAGATAGTGAAGGAGAAGAAGGAAAATATTATTTGTTAAAAACCGAGGAAGTGCTAAGTGTACTGGGAGAGCAGACAGGAGAGGAATTTAATTGCTATTTTAATATGAAGAAACAGGGAAATCTGTTTTTATCGACGAAATTTCATCAACAAATGGAAGAAGATACAGAAGAAGGAAACGGTGAAAATCTTCCGAATTTGCTGCGAAAAGAGGAAATTCACAAAAATATGACGAAAGAGGAGTTGGAGTCTTGTATAGAAAGTGTTTACGCATACCGTAAAAAAAGATATGTACTTCATGTAGATGACAAAATTTTAACTTCTTGGAACGGCCTTATGATTGCTGCAATGTGTCAATTATATCGTATCAGTGGAAATCAAAAATATTTGTCAGCCGCGAAGAAGGCACAGGAGTTTATTGAAAAGCATTTACAGAAAAATGACACCTTATATGTGAGTTATCGTGATGGAAAATCTCAAAAAGAAGGTTTTTTAGATGATTATGCAGATGAAATTTTTGCATTGCTTGCGTTGTACGAAGCGACATTAGAAGAAGTTTATTTAGAAAAAGCAAGGGTATTTTTTGAAAAGGTATTTCGGGAATTTTGGGATGAGAAAAACGGAGGCTTTTTCTTATATGGAACGAATGCAGAGGAATTAATTTTACGTTCAAAAGAAACTTATGACGGTGCAGTATTTAGTGGAAATTCGGCAATGGCATATAATTTAGTTCGGTTTTCTTTGATTACAGAGGAGGAGATATATCGAGAATATGCCAAACGACAGTTAGCTTTTATGCATGAAACAGCAAAAAATTATCCTTGTGGATATGCAATGTTTTTAATTGCTTTATCGGATGAGCTAGATATACCTGAGAAAATTGTTATTTTGCCAAAAGAAAGAGAAGATTTAGAAAAAATATCTTGCAAAATTAATTTGGGTACAATTATAAGGATATTAGAAAAGCCAACAAAGGAATATCCAATGAAAGAGGAAAAAACAACTTATTATGTCTGTAAAGGACGATGCTGTGAACCTGCAAAAAATGAGTTGTAATTTTCACACAGTTCTTTGCAATAAATTGTGCAGAAATGGGGATTAATATGAAATCATTATGGAGACAGCAGACAGGACAGATAAAATTGGCAAATGACGGTTTGCAGGATAAAATCAGAGAAGCACATTGGGATGTGGTGGTAATTGGAGCAGGAATGGCAGGAATTTTAACTGCCTATTATTTACAGAGAAGTGGAAAAAGGGTATTGGTGGTAGAAGCAAAAACGATTGCTTCGGGTCAGACAGAGGGAACAACTGCCAAAATTACAAGCCAGCATGGATTAAAATATGCGAAATTGATAAAAAATATCGGAGAAGAAAAGGCAAAGCTTTATGCACTTGCAAATGAAAAGGCAATTTCCCAGTATGAAAAATTAATGAAAGAGAAAGAAATAGATTGTCAGTTTCAAAGAGCAGATGCATATCTATATTCTACAATTGATGAATTAGAATTGCAGAAAGAAGCAGATGCAGCAAAACATTTGGGAATGGAAGCAGAATTTGTCGTAGATACAGAACTGCCGTTTTTGATAAAAGGCGGTGTACGATTTTTAAATCAGGCACAGTTTTCGCCATTAGAATTTATAAAAGAAATCACAAAAGAATTAAATATCTGTGAGCATACGCTTGTGACAGAAGTAAAAGAACATTGGGTGATTACCAACAAAGGAATTTTAACAGCAGATAACATTGTGATTGCAACGCATTATCCAATAAAAAATTGGTTGGGATTTTATTTTCTACGCCAACATCAAGAACGAAGTTATGTATTGGCATTATCAGGTTGTAATCCAATAAAACATATGTATTATGGTATTGATGAAAATGGCCTTTCCTTTCGACAGGCAGGAGAGTATTTATTGCTTGGAGGAGGAGGTCATAGAACAGGGCAGATTTATGGGGAAAAAGAAATGGAATGTCATAATCCGTATGAATTTTTGCGAAAAGAGGCAAAAAAATATTTTCCGGAGGCAAAAGAAGTGACCTATTGGTCTGCACAAGATTGTATGCCTCATGATGGAGTTCCTTTTATTGGAAAATATTCGATATTTACACCTCATTTATATGTAGCAACAGGGTTTCAAAAATGGGGAATGACGAGTTCTATGATAGCAGCAAGAATTATCAGTGATGAAATCTGTGGAAAAGAAAATATTTATAAAGAGGTGTTTACACCACAACGTTTTTTCTTAAAGGCAGGATTTGCAGATTTTTGGAAAGATGTGGGAATTAGTACGAAGGGGATGATACAAGGCATAACAAAGAAAAAAAGATGTACGCATATGGGATGTAAGTTAGAATGGAACGAGACAGAGCAAAGCTGGGATTGTCCATGTCATGGTTCAAGGTATGATGCAGATGGAAACTTATTGGACAATCCGGCAAAACGAGATTTAAAAGAATGATTGTAACTATTAGCACTGTGAACAGTGACACAATAGCAATACTTATTTTATAAGATATTATGCTTATCAAAAATAGTGGATAAAATTTTGTTGAAATCTAACAAAATTTTGTTTAAAAAGTAGATAAAAATAGAGATTTTCTTGAAATTCATAGCAGTCAGTAGTATAATATTACTATTAATGGGAGTCTTAGTATTAAATAGTCAAATGTATAATTAGTCACGGAGGAAGAACAAATGGGAAAGAGGATTGGTACTAGAATCGTTGTAATGCTGATAGCAATGGTAATGTTGTTTTCCGTAACCTCATTTACAAGTGGTCAGGCACAGCAGCAGGCATTAGATGGTATGAACCGTATTCAGGAGAAATGGACACAATTACAGCGTTTGGAAACACAGGTTGTAAAAAATGTAGAAACAGGTAAGTTTTCTGCGAATATGATTGTGTGGTATGTAAATGAGTCTGTACAGAAATCATTAGCAGAGTCGATTCCGGAGAAGATTCAAGCAACAGAGGATGTAATGGCACAGATGTTAGCAATCTGTGAAAGTATGGATGAGGCAGACTTAGCAGGTACACCAAAGACAGAACTTTTAGCAGCGATGAATGGCTATATTGATGCAGTACGTGTATTACAGGCACAGGCGAGAGAAGTAGCTTCTTTATATTTAGAAGGAGACCCGGAAGCATCTAAGAATGCAAATAATGGTGCAACCCAGAAAATTAATGCATTAACAGAAGCAGAAACAATCTTAAATGAGCTTATTACACTTACCTCAGAAAATCTTGTGACAGAGAAAATTGCATTAGTAGAAAAATATTCAACAATTTCTAATATATTATTTGTTGTATTTATTGCATCTGCTGTACTTATGATTTTAATTGTAAATATTTCTGTTACAAAACCAGCCAAAGGTGCAAGTGGACAGTTGAAACAGATTATTGGTAAAATTGAAAATAACGAAGGTAACCTTACTGACCGTATTCAAGTAAAATCAAAAGACGAAATCGGACAGCTTGTGAGTGGTGTGAATAACTTTATTGAACAGCTTCAGGGAATTATGCTGACTATTCGTGACCAGTCCAATAAGATGAATGAATTGATGAGTTCCATTACAGGTGAAATTGCAGATTCTAATGATAATGCAAGCAGTATTTCAGCAACGATGCAGCAGTTATCAGCAAGTATGGAAGAAGTGGCAGCAACTTTAGATGAAATTACAACAGGAGCACAGGAAATCTTAGCATCTTCTAAAGAAATGAGTGATGAAGCAGAAAGAGGACAGCAGTTTGTAGCTGGTGTGAAAAAGAACGCTGTTTCTACACGTTCTATTGCAGAAGAAAGCAAACGGAATACAACTTCTATGCTTAATACAAACCGTGCAATGTTAGAAACAGCAATTCAGAATAGTCGAAGCGTAGAAAAGATTAACGAATTAACAGATGAAATCTTAAATATCAGTAGCCAGACGAACTTACTTGCATTAAATGCTTCCATTGAAGCAGCCAGAGCAGGTGAGGCAGGAAAAGGATTTGCAGTTGTTGCAGATGAAATTCGTGTTTTAGCAGAAAACTCTAAGAATACAGCGAACAACATTCAAAGTATCAGTAGTCTTGTAACAAGTGCAGTAGATGATTTGTCTAAGAATGCGAACAAAATGCTTCAGTTTATTGACAGCACGGTTTTAGGAGATTATGATAAGTTCGTGGATTCTGCAAATACATATTATACAGATGCAGAACATATGGATGAGATTTTACAGAGATTTAATGGAAATGCAGGCAAGCTTGCAGATACGATGGCTCAGATGACAGAAGGTATTGATGGAATTAATATTGCTGTAGACGAAAGTGCACAGGGAGTTACAATGGCCGCACAGAGTACGTCTGAGTTGGTAGATGCTTTGGTAAGCATTAAATCTCAGGCAGATGCAAATAGTGAAATTTCTGAACAACTTCAGGGTGAAGTTAAGAGATTTAAAAATATCTAAGTAAAAATATAGGATAGAAATTGAGAGGATATCCCACAAAGGATATCCTCTTAAATATTGTAAAATGGTAACTATTCAGAGCAGGTTAAAACGCTTGCTGTTTTAACCAAAGTTACGTAAAATGCATAAAAATGATTTTACAAAACTTTTTATTTGTTTAGAATAGTTGTATAATGTAAAAGAAATTAAGGATGAAATTTAGGAGAAGGAAGGAGATATGAAAAGATTAGGACAAAAATTAAATGATTTTATCGGGCAGATTGTATGGGTAATAGTAAATATGTGTCTGAGTCTATTTGTCTACAAGATGTTTCATGCACAACCAATCGATATTTCACTGTTACTTAGTGCAAGCTCCATAGTTATTACGGTAATAATGGTTCTTATTGGAGGTTTGTCGAATACAGTACCGTTTTCAAAAAAAGACAGTTATTGGAAAAGTGTCTGTTATAGTTTTAAGCCGTCTGCATATAGAGAAAATAAATTATTGTATGCGGTGATGGGAGCGTATGCACTTTTTAATATTTCTATTCAGACCTTTCTGCCATATTTGATTATCTATTATGAAAAAACATTACAGATGCCAAATTATGTTGTGGTATTTGCACCTGCGATTGTAATTGCAACGGTTGTAACGGCTGTATACGGAAGTTTCTACGAGCAGTTGGGATTTCAGACGAGTATTGTGCCTGTGGTGATAATGTTGGTATCAGGATATGCGATTTTATATGTTTCGACAGCAACAGCACCTGTATTTTTAGGTACGGTGATTATGTTGAGCGGATATTTCAGTGGTATTGCAGTATTTGGAGAAAAAATTCGTGAGCAAATTCCAGAGCATATGGCAGGCAGATTTCAAGGCATCCGAATGATAGGACAGGTATTGCTACCTGGGACAATTGGTTCTGCGATTGGTGCATTTGTACTTCGTAATGCCAAACAAATTAGAAATAATGATGGTACATTTTCTTTTCTGCCAAATAAGAATATTTGGATTGCAGCTCTTGTGATAGCAGGAATTTTGTGGATTGCGTTACAGTTATTGTTTCGGATGATTCGCATGGGGCATTACGCATTATGGACGAAAGCGGGGCTTCGTTTAAAAAAACAGAAAGAAGACTGTATGAAAGGAGGTACAGCAGACAGAAAAAATCCATGGAATATTTATCCAAGACCGCAGATGAAACGTGACGGTTATGTGATGTTAAATGATGGGTGGACGTTGAATGGAAAGGCGATTTATTTGCCATTTCCACCACAAGCACCGTTAGCAGATTATAATGGAAAGATTGTTACGAAGCTTTGTTATAAGAGAAGTTTAAAAATACCAAAAGAGTTTCAAAAGGAGCGTTTGTTATTGCATTTTGGTGCAATAGACCAAATAGCAGAGATATGGATAAATGGTCATTGTGTAGGAAAACATGAAGGTGGATATTTGCCGTTTTATTATGATATTACAGAATTTGTAAATCGAAATGGTGAAAATCAGCTTGAAGTAAGGGTAATAGATACACTTTCTAAAGAATATCCTTATGGAAAGCAGTGTAAAAAACGAGGTGGTATGTGGTATACACCTGTCAGTGGAATATGGCAGAGTGTATGGTTGGAGAATGTTCCTTCTTCTTACATAGAAAAAGTAGTTTTAAAACCCGACTTAGAGGGTGTTACGATACAGCTTACAGGAAGTGGGATAGATTCTTTTAAAGTGACAGTAAAGCTTTCTAATGGAGAGTCTTATATTTCTCGGCTGGAAGGAACAAAAGGAAGAATCTGTCTTACAGAATTTATTTGTAAAGAAGGAAACGCTTATCAGCCAAACCTGTGGAGTTGTGAAACACCTTATTTATATGAGATGCAGATTGAAACTGCACAGGATAAGATAGAAACATATTTTGCATTGCGTACAATCGAAATAAAGAACAAAAATGGTATTAATCGCATATGTTTAAATGGAAAGCCGATTTTTATGCATGGTGTTTTAGACCAAGGTTATTATCCGGATGGTATCTTTTTGCCGGCAGAGCCAGAAGAATTGGAACGTGATATTCTTCGTATGAAGGAATTGGGAATGAATTTCTTGCGGAAGCATATTAAGGTTGAACCGGAAGTATTTTACTATTATTGTGATAAGCATGGAATGTTAGTGATGCAGGATATGGTCAATAATGGAGGATATTCTTTTGTATTTGATACGGCACTGCCGACACTTGGGATGAAGACAAGGAAGGATACAGGAAGGGGAGGAACAAGGACAAAAGAAATTTTCCGTAAACATATGAAAGAAACCATAGAATATGTATACAATCATCCTTGTGTCATAGCCTATACTTTATTTAATGAAGGATGGGGTCAGTTTGATAGTGATGCAATTTATGAAGAAGCAAAAGCTTTGGATAATACCAGACTTATAGACAGCACATCCGGATGGTTTTGGCAGGAAAAAAATGATTTTGACAGTGAACATATCTATTTTAAAACAATAGAATTAAAGGTAGGAGAGCGTCCGATGTTTGTGTCGGAGTGTGGTGGTTATTCTTCCGTAGTGGATGGACACTATTTTAGTAAGTATAATACTTACGGTTATGGTGGGGCGAAGGATGAACAGGAACTTACGCAAATGATTGTGGATATGTATCATGGGATGATTTTGCCAGCTATATCAAAAGGTGCATGTGGCTGTGTTTATACACAGTTAAGTGATGTAGAAGATGAGATAAATGGACTCTATACTTATGACAGACAGGTCTGTAAGGTGGATAAAGGACAAATGAAAAAACTGGCAGTAGAGATAGAGAAAGAAATAAAAAAGATATAAAATAGTTATATTATAATTTAAGATGATAGAAAAGTGAGGATTATTATGCATGCATTTCAGCCATTTCCAATGGAGTTATTGGAAATCAACACATTTACAAAATTTTCAAAAGAATGGGCATTAGTTTCGTCAGGAACAAAAAAGAATGCGAATACGATGACAGTAAGTTGGGGAGGAGTCGGTGTTGTCTGGGGAAAGAACGTAGCATATATTTTTGTGCGTGAGTCCAGATATACTAAGGAATTAATGGATGCGGGGTCATTTTTTTCCGTAGCATTTTTAAATGAAGAATATCGGGATGCATTAAAATACTGTGGTTCGCATTCTGGTCGTGAAGGGGATAAATTTGAGGCTTCCGGACTGACAGTTGCAGCAAAACATGGAATTCCATATCCGGATGAGGCGAATTTGGTATTCCTTTGTCATAAAATGGCAGCAGTACCACTGACAGAGGATACCTTTACATCGGCTAAGATTAAAGACAAGTGGTATGCGAATGGGGATTATCATACGCTGTATATTGCGGAAATTATGGAGGTATTGTCGAGATAAATTATTCTTGACACTGGAAAAAGAAAGTATCATAATAGAGTGCATAAGTTTTTAAAGTATGAAAGGTAGAGGAAAATCAAAAATTTGTGCCGAAGCGTCACAAATTTTCTTTATCACGAGCAAAATTTGACATTTTGCTCGTATTCCTCAGCGTAAAACGCTTCGGAATGAGAGGAAAAAATGGATATCAGATTTGAAAAAAGAGAAGTATTAAAAGAAAAACCGGATTGGAAAAATCTTGGATTTGGTAAGTATATGACAGACTATATGTTTGTCATGGATTGGACAAAAGAAGAAGGATGGAAGGATGCAAGAATTGTACCTCATGCACCAATTGAAATTGAGCCATCTTGTGTAACACTTCATTATGCACAGGAAACATTTGAAGGTATGAAAGCATATCGTACAGCAGAAGGAAAAATTCAGTTATTCCGTCCGGAAATGAATGCAAGAAGAATGATTAATTCTAATGCAAGATTATGTATGCCGGAATTTCCGGAAGATATGTTCGTAGAAGCAGTAAAAGCATTAGTAAAGGTAGAAGAAGAATGGGTTCCTCGTGAACCGGAAACATCTTTGTATATCCGTCCATTTATGTTTGCAACAGAAGCGGCATTGGGCGTACATATGGCTGTTTCTTACAAATTTATGGTTATCTGCTGTCCTGTTGGTGCTTATTATGCAGAAGGAATCAATCCTGTTAAAATCTTAGTAGAAGATGAATTGGTTCGTGCGGTAAAAGGCGGTACTGGTTTTACAAAATGCGGCGGTAACTATGCAGGTTCTATTTTAGGACAGGTAAAAGCTGAAAAATTAGGATATTCTCAGGTGTTATGGTTAGATGGTGAACACCGTAAATATGTAGAAGAAGTTGGTACAATGAACATTATGTTCAAGATTGCAGGAGAAATTTATACAGCTCCAATTGAAGGTACCGTACTTCCTGGTGTTACAAGAGATTCTATGATTCATTTATTAAGAGACTGGGGATATACAGTAAATGAAACCAGAATTTCTATTGATGATATCATGAAAGCAGGACATGACGGTACATTAGAAGAAGTATTTGGAACAGGTACAGCAGCCGTTATTTCACCGGTTGGTGAATTAAGATATCGTGATGATGTTATTACCATCAATGATTTCAAAATTGGTGATTTGACACAGAAACTTTACGATACTTTAACAGGTATTCAGTGGGGTAAACTTGAAGACAAATACGGATGGACAGTAGAAGTATAAAGAAAAAAGGTAACTATTTTAATGGATTTTTGTATCGTAACTATGAGGGTACTGAATAGTTACGAAAAAGGATAGATTTTTATGCAGAATATGTGAAAAAATTCACATTTGGGCGATTATATGTAAAAAATAAGGTTCAGTGATTTTATTTTAGAAAATAAAGTCACTGGACCTTTTTGTTGGAAAATAAAGTCAGTAGACTTTATTTTTTTATTATAGTATAGTGATTCAGTTATTTGGGTAACTGCGAAATAAATACGGCATAATAGAGAATAGAATATAGATAAAAGAAAGAGGAATGGATATGTGTGGAATTATTGGTTATACAGGAACAGAAAACGTACAGGAAATTGTATTAGATGCATTGGAATTATTAGAGTATCGTGGTTATGACAGTGCTGGAATTGCGGTAAAAGATGAGATGACAGGTGAGATAAAGGTTTACAAATGTGCAGGTAGGGTGAAAGAGTTGCGTGAACTTTGTAAAAATGAGACATTTGTATCAAAATGTGGAATTGGGCATACCAGATGGGCGACACATGGAGGTGTGAATGATGTAAATGCACATCCACATCGTCAGGGTCAGGTTACTTTAGTACACAATGGCATTATAGAAAATTATCGGGATTTAGTGGTACAATACGAATTTTCTGAGATATTAAAATCAGAAACAGATACAGAAGTCGTAGCAGCATTGCTCAATCGTTATTACAATGGAAATCCAGCAGAAACTTTAAAAAAAGTGGTAGGAAAACTGCATGGAACATTTTCTCTTGTGGTTATGTTTGATGATAAACCAGATGTGATTTATGCAGTACGGAATGTCAGCCCAATTGTTGCGACATTGTGTAAAGAGGGAGCAATGCTTGCTTCAGACTTAACAGCATTGTGTCGCTATACAAATGAGTATTTTGTAGTGCCGGAGCATCATATTTTGGAACTTCACAAAGATAAAATTCGTTTGACAGACTTTCAAGGGAACGAAGTAGAGCCGGAGTTTTTGCAGGCAGATTGGGAGTTAAACAGTGCGGGGAAAAATGGATATCCATTTTATATGAAAAAGGAAATTATGGAACAGCCAAAAGCCATTGCAGACACCATTGAAGTATATATTGAGGATGGAATGCCAAATTTTTCAAATGCAGGTGTGACAGATGAAATTTTTGTAAACTGTGAGAGGATTTGTATTGTAGCTTGTGGAACGGCAAGGCACGCAGGATTAGCGGTACAGGCATTGATAAAATCTATTGTGCGTATGCATATTGATGTAGAAATGGCTTCTGAATTTATGTATACAGACCCAGTGGTGGATGAAAAAACGCTTGTGATTGCTGTTTCGCAGTCGGGAGAAACGATTGATACCTTAGAGGCATTAAAATATGCAAAAAAACAGGGGGCAGTCTGTCTTTCGATTATCAATGTGAAAGGGTCTTCGATTGCAAGGGAAAGTGATTATGTATTATATACGAATGCCGGAGCAGAAATTGCAGTAGCAAGTACCAAAGCTTATACAACTCAGCTTGCCGTTTTTTATTTATTGACAGCAAAAATAGCTTATCTGCGTGGAGTTTTTTCAAAAGAAGATACCAAAAGATTTATCAGTGAATTACAGCGTATACCAGAAGTCATCCAAAAGACATTAGAAAAGAGGAGAGAAATCCATTTGGCGGCAAAACAGATTTTAGAAGCAAAAGATTTATTTATGATTGGTCGCGGATTAGATAGTGCAATTCTTTTGGAGGGTTCTTTGAAATTGAAGGAAGTATCTTATATTCATTCAGAGGCTTATGCATCAGGGGAATTAAAGCATGGACCGATTGCATTGATTACACAGGATACACCTGTTGTTGCAACAGTCACACAGAGTAAGTTAATGTCAAAAGAATTATCGAATATTAAGGAGGTAAAGTCTCGCGGAGCAGAGATTGTGCTTTTTATAAAAGAGTCACTTGCTGTAGATTTAGACCCATCTTATAAGGTGGTAACGTTACCGGATATGGAGGATGTATTTATGGTATTTCCAGCATCGGTAGCATTGCAATTTTTGGCATATTATGTGTCGGCAGATAAGGGCTTTGATGTAGATAAGCCAAGAAATTTGGCAAAAGTAGTAACTGTGGAATAAAATGTCTGTTTGGATGGAATGAAGATAGTTAAAATGTTTAAGAAAAGTATTGTAAAAATGTAATTATTCAGAGTGGGTCAAAAACACTTGCTGTTTTGACTAAAAGAAGATGATTCAGTAAAAATAACAGAGCATTCTCGGTAACAAGAAATCTAATCTTAGCATAAGATAAAAGGAAAGCAAAAATTATGGTATGATTATGCAGACAATGCGTTATATGCAGACAGATACAGCAGACACAGGAACGTTAAAAACACAGGTAGTTTCTACTACCGATAATCTTCCTATTGAGGGGGCAAGAATACAAATTACTTATTCGGGAGAGCCATCACAGACAATAGAGGAGGTGACGACAGATGAAAGTGGAATGTCTGAGGAGGTTACGCTTAATACACCTCCACTTGAATATTCTATGTCCCCATCGGAAAATCAACCTTTTGCACAATATACCATTCAAGTGTCTGCACCGGGATACCGTCCCTTCACCATCTCAGGAATCCAATTGTTGCCAGAACAGCTCTCACTCCAAAAGGTACGGCTCACGCGGGAGGAGGCATCGGGGTCAGGCATCGATACTATCGCGATTCCCGTAAATACTTTATATGGTAATTTTCCCCCGAAGATTCCTGAATCGGAAATTAAACCTATTTCAGAGTCAGGGGAGATTGTACTCAGCAGAGTGGTTATTCCAGAGTATGTGGTAGTACATGATGGCGCACCGTCAGACCCTACGGCAGCAAATTATTATGTACGCTATAAGGATTATATTAAAAATGTTGCAAGCAGTGAAATTTATGCAACTTGGCCGGACAGTACCAAACGGGCAAATATTCTAGCGATGATGTCATTTACATTAAATCGTGTTTATACAGAGTGGTATCGGGGAAAAGGTTACAATTTTACCATTACTTCTTCTACGGCATTTGACCAGAAATTTGTTTACGGCAGAAATATTTTCCAAAGTATTTCAGATATTGTAGATGAGATGTTTCAAAATTTCTTATCCAGACCGAATGTGACACAACCGATTTTAACCCAGTATTGTGATGGACAGCGTGTGACTTGTAGTAACTGGTTGAGTCAGTGGGGCAGTAAGTATTTGGGCGACCAAGGTTATGATACCATTGAAATTATTCGTTATTACTATGGCAATAATATGTATATTAATACAGCAGAACAGATTTCAGGAATTCCTGCATCATGGCCAAGAGAGGATTTGGGAATTGGAGCGACAGGACCAAAAGTAAGACAGGTGCAAAATCAGTTGGCGAGAATTTCAAAATCTTATCCTGCAATTCCAACCGTAACGCCGGATGGTATTTATGGACCTGCAACAGAAGCAGCAGTAAGAAAATTTCAAGAAGTATTTGGTCTTCCAGTGACGGGTGTCATTGATTATCGGACTTGGTATGCAATTTCAGATATTTACGTTGGTGTGACACGAATTGCAGAATTATCTTGAAGTGAGATTAGCAAGAGATTATAATGGAACTATTCAGAATAGGTTAAAATATTATAACTTGGAAGATACGGAATAGTTACCTTAAAAAAGGTTAGAATTTTTTCGGAATTGTGTTTCTGACATTAAGAAACATAGTTCCGAAAATAAATCGTTAGTTACCTAATGGTAGCAAAAGAGAAAAGGAAAACAATAGATGGAAAAATGGGTTGTAATCAATAAAAAAGCGGATTTTAATGCACTTTCCAAGCAATTTGGGATTAGTCCTGTTATTGCAAGGCTGATAAGAAATCGTGATGTACTGACAGAAGAAGGATTTGAGCAATATTTGAATGGAGGAATAGAACAGTTTCATAATCCACATCTGTTAAAGGATGTGGAACTTTTATGTGCTGTATTAAAACAGAAAATACAAGAACAAAAAACGATACAGATTATTGGTGATTATGACATTGACGGTGTGATGGCTACCTATATTTTATATGAAGGAATTCGGAGAGTTGGAGGAATGGTAAGTACCCAAATTCCAAATCGAATTACAGACGGCTATGGTGTAAATGAGCATTTGATTACATTGGCAAAAGAAGGCGGAATAGATACGATTATTACCTGTGATAATGGGATTGCTGCAATCAAAGAAATTGCCTATGCGAAGTCGTTAGGAATGACGGTATTAGTAACAGACCACCACGAAATTCCATACGAAGAAGTAAATGGGGAAAAAATCTATCTGCGGAGTGAAGCAGATGCGATTGTAAATCCAAAGCAGGAAGATTGTACCTATCCATTTAAGGGACTCTGTGGTGCTGCGGTGGCTTTTAAGGTCATACAGGTTTTATATGAATTATTTGAGATTTCAATAGAAGAAAGTTATGAATTTTTAGAAAATGCTGCATTTGCTACCGTTGGTGATGTTATGGACTTGGTGGGTGAAAATCGAATTTTAGTAAAAGAAGGTTTAAAGAGAATAAAACATACCAAAAATGCAGGGATGAAAGCATTGATTTTACAGAATAATCTATCTTTAGAGCATATTAATGCCTATCATTTTGGATTTGTACTTGGTCCATGTATCAATGCCAGCGGACGTTTAGATACAGCAAGGATTTCACTGCAGTTATTTTTGGAAAAAGATAGACAAAAAGCGGTAGAAATTGCAAAGACGTTAGTAGAGTTTAATATACAGCGAAAAGATATGACTGCAGAAGGTGTGGAACAGGCAAAAGAACAGGTTGAGAATGAACTTTTAGAGGATAAGGTGCTTGTGGTTTATCTGCCGAATACCCATGAAAGTTTGGCGGGAATTATCGCAGGACGTATTCGGGAAATTTATCATAAACCAGTATTTGTAATGACAAATTCAGAAGATGGAATAAAAGGTTCCGGGCGTTCAATTGAGGAATATTCTATGTATGAGGAATTGTGTAAATGCAAGGAACTTTTTACAAAATTCGGAGGACATCCGATGGCGGCAGGCTTATCTTTGCCAAAGGAAAATTTGGAAGCCTTTCGTCAGTCAATCAATCGGGAATGTAAGCTGACAGAAGAAGATTTTGTTCCAAAAATCAAAATCGACATTGCAATGCCTGCTGGTTATCCTGATATGAATTTAATCAGAGAGCTTGATTTATTAGAACCTTTTGGAAAAAGTAATACAAAACCTCAATTTGCGGATAAGGATTTGAAATTAAAAAAGGCAATGATTGTAGGAAAAAATCAAAATGTATTACGTTTAACATTAGAAACATCGTATGGAGAGCAGTTGACAGCCGTTTATTTTGGAGATGCAGAAGGATTTTTGGATTATTATCGGGAAAAATTTGGTGCAGAAGAAGTAGAAGCCGCTTTGCGTGGAAAAAGTAATCAAATTTTAATGCAGATAGTGTACTATCCTGAAATAAATGTGTATAATGGAATAGAAAGTATACAGATTATGATTCGCAATTATCGTTAAATTCAGCGTAAACACTTCAGAATGAGAGGTAAATATGACAAAAGAAAAACGATTTTCATTTTTATCAGCAGATGGAAAAACGAAAATAGATGCCGTAAAATGGATTCCAGAGAATGGAAACTATCATGCGATTTTACAAATCAGTCATGGTATGGTTGAATTTATTGACCGTTATAAGCCATTTGCAGAATATTTAAATCAGCAGGGATATTTAGTAGTGGGGCATAGCCATTTAGGACATGGTAATTCCGTACAGTCGAAAGAGGATTGGGGATATTTTGCAAAAGAGGATTCATCGAAGGTTTTGATTAAGGATATGCACAAGCTGCGTACTATTATTCAAAAAAAGAATCCGAATGTACCATATTTTATGTTAGGACATAGTATGGGGTCTTTTCTGCTTCGCAGATACATAACCGTATATCCGAAAAATTTAAGTGGTGCAGTGATTATGGGAACGGGTTGTGTTTCAGATGAGATTTCTTTAATGGGGAAATTACTATGTAGTATGATGGCAAAAATTTTTGGCTGGCGTCATCGCAGTGAATTTGTTAATTCTTTAACATTTAGTGGAGCATATAAGAAATTTGATATGGATGGAACAGAGCCGGAAAATAACTGGCTCTGCCGTGATGTTGAAGTGGTAAAGAACTATTATGGCAAGCCGGAATGCAGATTTGTATTTACCTTGAATGGATTTCATATGCTATTAGATACTGTTTGGTATGATAATCAGATGAAATATATCAAAAAAACACCTTCTAATTTGCCGATTTTATTTGTATCGGGTGCAGAGGACCCTGTAGGAGATTTGGGAAAAGGGGTAAAAAAAGTGCATCGGATGTTCCAAAAGGCAGGATTTATGGATGTAAGCTGTAAATTATATGAAAAAGACAGACATGAGATTTTAAATGAATTAGATAAAGATGTAGTTTATAGTGATATTTTGTCGTGGATGGAAAGACGATTAGAAATTTCATAGGAAATTGCTTTGCAGTTTTTTTATTTTATGGTAAAATACTAAACGACAATAGAATAGTGAGAGGTTTATTTGACGAAGAAGGAGCGGCGAGCATGAAAAAACGAATTATTAGTTTTTTATTGATGACTGTTCTGACAATGACTGCACTGGGCGGATGCGCAGGCGGTACAGGAGAGTCTTCGGAGGATAATTCCTCAGTGGAAACAGAAAGTTCCACACAGGTCGAAGAAGATACCACTTCGACAGGCGAACCGACTTATGGAGGTTCGGTAGTAGTAGGTATACAGCAGGATATCGACAGTCTTGACCCACACAAAGCAACAGCGGCAGGAACCAAAGAGATACTGTTTAATATTTTTGAAGGCTTAGTAAAGCCGGATGAAAATGGTAACTTAATAAACGCAGCAGCAAGTGATTATACGATTTCCGAGGATGGATTGACGTATACATTTATATTGCGTGATGGATTGAAATTTCACAATGGCAATCTCGTAACAGCAGAGGACGTAAAATACTCACTGGAACGAGTGTCAGGGCTTTTAAATGGAGAAGTGTTAGTTTCGGGAATGGATGCCATCACAAGCGTTACAATTTCTGACGATAAGACGGTCGTGGTAACAATCGATGCACCGAATCCTGAGCTGATTTACAGTTTCACAGCAGCAATTATTCCTGCTGGAAGTGGAGAAGAAGAAGGAGCAGCACCGATTGGTATTGGACCGTTTTCTTTTGTTTCTTATACACCACAGCAAAGTATTGTGCTTGCAAAAAATGAAGAATACTGGCAGCAGGGCTTGCCATATTTGGATGAAGTGACTTTTAAGATTATTGCAAGTGTAGATACAGCAATGTTGGATATTAAAGGTGGTTCGGTTGATGTTGTTCCATATTTAACAGATTCTCAGGCAGCGGAGTTGGGAAGTAATTTTAATATTCTTTCGGCACCGTCTAACGTAGTACAGGCATTATTTTTAAATTGTACAGAAGGCGAGCTTGCGGATGTACGGGTAAGACAGGCAATTTGTTATGCCTTAGATAAGGAAATGGTACGGGAATTTGTGACTGGAGGAAATGGTTCATTGATTAGTTCTGCAATGCTTCCAACGTTACAGAGTTACTATGTAGACTTAAATGATAGTTATGGTACTACATCAAATATTGAAATGGCAAAACAGCTTTTGACAGAAGCAGGTTATCCGGATGGATTTGATTTAGAAATTACCGTTCCATCGAACTATGATGTGCATGTACAAACGACAGAAGTAGTGGCAGAACAGTTAAAGGCAGCAGGTATCAATGTGACTATCAATGCAGTAGAATGGGGTGTTTGGTTAGAAGAAACGTATAATGGCAGACAGTATGAGTCTACCATTTGTGGTATTACCAGTGATATTACACCAGGTTATCTTTTAAACCGTTTTGTAAGTACTTCTTCTAAGAACTTTATTAATTACAGTAGTCAAGTGTATGATGAAGTATATGCAAAAGTAGAAGCAGCGATAACATTAGAAGAACGTGCTGTTTACTACAAAGAATTACAGCAGATTCTCTGTGAGGATGCAGCGAGTGCATTTATTCAGGCAGCACCGCTTACTATTGCCATGAATCAGAAGTTGGATGGGTATAAATTTTATCCGATTTATGTACAGGATATGAGTACCGTATACTGGACAAAATAAAGTAAGAAGAATGAAGAAAGGAAAAGTTATTATTCATAGAGCTATCAGACACTTGCTGTCGGATAGCGAAAGAACATGATTCAGGAGTTGATTTCTGCTTCGCAAGGCGAATTTATATGCAGAAATCAATTCGTTGCTGGTCATGTGTGAACAGTAACGAAAAACAGTAATGAAATATATTTGTAAAAAATTAATTACTCTCATTATGACATTGTTTATGGTTTCAGCGGCTGTTTTTCTCACTTTCCAAATGATACCGGGGGATGTTGTAACCTCAATTCTTGGAACGGAAGCTACACCTGAAAGAGAGGAGGCATTACGGGAAGAATTGGGGTTGAATGACCCTCCATTAGAACGTTATATCAATTGGATATCGGGCATTTTTAGGGGAGATTTGGGTGAGAGTTACCGATATTCTAAAAATATGAATGAAAGAATGCCTGTGGCAGAGTTGATAGGAGATAAACTACCTGTTACGTTATGGTTAGCGGCATATTCTTTAATTTTAATTATTGTGGTCTCTATTCCGTTAGGGGTATTGTGGGCAAGGAGTAAAAATCAGTATTTGGATGCAGTTTTTAATGTGCTAAGTCAAACTGCCATGGCAATACCAGCATTTTTTCTTGGAATTTTAGTGACTTATTTATTTGGAATTTTATTCAAATGTTTTACACCGGGCGGTTATGTGTCGTATCGAGAAAATTTTACAGGATTTTTATCTTATCTTTTATTTCCAGCAATTTCGATTGCAATTCCTAAGATTGCGATGACAGCGAGATTTTTACGCAATTCTATGTTGTTAGAGCTTCATTCAGATTATGTGAGAACAGCAAAGAGTAAAGGATGCAAAGAAGGGCGTATTATGTATGGACATGTGCTTCGCAATGCGATGATGCCTGTTGTTACGTTTCTTGGAATGATTATTGCAGAAACAATAGCAGGAAGTATTGTGGTAGAGCAGGTATTTAGTTTGCCAGGAGTGGGCAGGCTGTTAATTAGTTCGATTTCAAGCAGAGATTTTCCGGTAGTGGCAATTCTCGTTTTATATATAACATCAGTAGTAATTATTGTATATTGTTTGATTGACATTGTATATCGTTTGCTTGACCCAAGAATTAGCGATAGATGAGGATTAATATGGAGAAACAAAGTAGAAAAAATAAAAAAAAGAATCATTATCTGATAATAGGAATGATTATGACAGGAATTACATTGGCGATAGCCGTCATAGGTGCGTTTTGGACACCGTATGAGGCTACCGCCATGTCTGCATCAAAGAAGTTTGTTCCTCCGTCTTTATATCATTTTTTTGGAACAGATAATTTTGGCAGAGATATTTTTTCTAGGGTAATGGAGGCAGTAGGGACGACAGTCGTCATCAGTGTATTAGTGGTAGCTGCTGCTGGTCTTGTTGGTGTATTAATTGGAGCGTTGACGGGATATTTTGGAGGAATGGCAGATGAAATTATCATGCGCATTACGGATGCTGTCAATGGATTTCCAAGTATTTTGCTTGCCTTAGTGGTCATTAGCGTTCTTGGGACAGGGGTAGACAGGCTGATATTAGCACTGGCGATTGTATTTTGTCCTAGTTTTATCCGAATTGTGCGAAGTGAATTTATTAAATACAGAGATGCAGATTTTGTAGTGAGGGCAAGATTGATGGGAGTTACGAATGGACGAATTTTATTTGTACACATTCTGCCAAATATGTTTTCTACGTTTTTAGTATCGTTAATGATTGGATTTAATAATGTCATTTTAGCAGAGTCGGGTATGAGTTTTTTGGGAATTGGAGTACAGCCCCCAGAGGCAAGTCTTGGCAAAATGCTTTCGGATGCACAAGGATATTTAGAAACAGCACCATGGTATGCACTTGCACCGGGACTTACCATTGTTTGGATAGTATTAGGGCTTTCTTTATTAAGTGAAGGAATTCGCAGATTATGATTAAGGTTGAAAATTTATCCGTAGCATTTGACGGTACGGAAGTTGTGAAAAATATAACAATTGAAATTGCAGATGGTGAAATTGTAGGTGTAGTTGGCGAGTCAGGTTCAGGAAAATCGGTGACAGCTTTGACATTAATGGGTTTGGCAAAAGAGGAGGCTGTGATTACAAGCGGCAGGATTTTATTTGAAAATGTTGTGCTGGCAGAAGCAGGAAAACCAAAGAATAAAGCATTGTATCGAAAATATCAGGGCGATGATATGTCTATGATTTTTCAAGAACCGATGACATCTTTAAATCCGACCAAACGAGCAGGAAGTCAGGTAGAAGAAGTATTAAAACTCCATACGAATTTTTCAAAAAAGGAACGGAAACAGCGGGTGTTGGAAACGTTTCTTTCTGTTGGGTTAAAAAATGCGGAAAAAGTATACCATAGTTATCCTCATCAGCTTTCAGGCGGTATGCGACAGCGTGTAATGATTGCAATGGCAATTATTTTAAAACCAAAGCTTTTAGTAGCAGATGAGCCGACAACAGCATTAGATGTAACGGTGCAAAATCAAATTATTCGTTTATTAAAGGAAATCAATGAACAACAGAAGAATGCCATGCTTTTTATTACGCACGATTTGAACTTGGCAAGAAGGATTTGTAATCGGATTGTAGTAATGAATAATGGGGTGATTGTAGAGCAGGGTGCAACAGAAGATATTTTTAAGTCACCAAAAGAGGCATATACAAAGCGGTTGATAAAAGCAGTACCAAAACGTGGTAAGAAATTGTCACATTTATTGTCAGAAGATAGCTCGAAAGATATGCTTTATAAGCAGAATTTTGCAGGCGATAGGCGAAAGAGTAAGGAAGAAATTTTAAGAGTAGAGCATTTAGATGTATTTTATCCAAAGGGAGATAATAGTCTTTTTTCTAAAAAAGAAAAACATCATGTGGTAAAAGATGCAAGTTTTTCTTTGTACAAAGGTGAAATATTGGGACTGGTTGGAGAAAGTGGTTGTGGAAAGACTTCACTTTCTAAGGCAGTATTGGGAATGAATCGGGACACAAAGGGTTTGATTTTTCATGAAACTATTCGTCCACAAATGATTTTTCAAGACCCATACAGTAGCTTAAATCCTACAAAGTCCATAGGATGGTTGTTAGAAGAACCACTTCGAGCAGCAGGAAAGTTAGATAAGACACTTGTCATGAGTGAAGTGGGATATAAGATAGCAGCTTGTGAAATGTTGAAAAAAATTGGTTTGAATGAAAACTTTTATGATAGAACACCTTCGCAGTTAAGCGGTGGTCAAAGGCAGCGTGTCAGTATTGGACAGGCGTTGATTACGAAACCGGCTTTTATTGTGGCAGATGAGCCGGTTTCGGCTTTAGATGTGACAATACAAGCACAGATTATGGAACTAATGCAGAAGTTTCAGGCGGAAATGCAGTTATCGTACTTGTTTATTTCACATGACATTAATGTCGTATACCGAATGTGTGACAGAGTCATGGTAATGAAAGATGGATGTATTATAGAAAGTGGAGATACGGAGGAAGTATTCAATCATCCGAAGCAGGAATATACAAAGCTATTGTTGGCAAATTCATAAAAATTAGTGAAGAAACAAATAGCTTTATATCCCATACGAGAAACTCTGAAAGCTTTCTCGTACGGTTCTTCGCAATAAAAAATTGCTCAGAAATGGAGATTAAAATGATGAAAATCATTGCACATATTCATACGGATTTTCCAGAAAAGTTTGGTGTGCCAAGACAAAGCGGTCTGGTAAAGGAGCTTTATGGCAGAATTGTTTTTACACCTGAATATCGCAATACAGATGCATTGCGTGGAATAGAAGGATATGATTATTTATGGCTTTTATGGAAGTTTGAAGGTGTAGAGAGAAAAAAATGGTCTCCAACGGTACGTCCTCCAAGATTAGGTGGAGAAATGCATATGGGGGTATTTGCAACAAGGTCGCCTTTTCGTCCAAATCCAATCGGTTTATCCTCGGTTAAGCTAGAAGGAATGGAAAAAACGGAGGAAGGAATGACACTTTTGGTATCGGGAATTGATTTAAGGGATAATACACCGATTTATGACATTAAGCCATATCTTCCTTATGTAGACAGTCATCCAAATGCAAGAGGGGGATTTGCAGAGGAAAAGGCAGATTATGCTCTTGAAGTGGTATTTCCAGAGGAATTATTAAGGCGACTTCCTAGAGAAAAACAAAATGCTATCATTGAAGTGTTAAAACAAGACCCAAGACCTGCCTATCACGAGGACAAAGATAGAAAATATGGTGTGGCATTTGCAGGATTTGATATAAAATTTCAGGTAGCAGACGGTGTTTTGATAATTGGGCGACGCACACTCGTGACTTTAGTCGTGAGTTAGTCGCCTT
>CAYMHX010000010.1:0-326 GCA_964390325.1 uncultured Roseburia sp.
AGAGCGTAAATAGCAAAAAAGTTTGTTTTTTACTTTCAAATTACCAAGACGTAAAAAGATACGCTTCTTTGGCTGTTTCCTTACATTTATTTAGTAAGCTAAAGTTCCATTTATCTGCTTCTGCGTTTCTTGTATTTTTCTTCGCAGTACATACAGCGGTATACTTCTTTATCTGCATCAGAAAGCAGGAAAATTTGGTCTAATTCCTGTTCAATTGAAGTAATACAGCGCGGATTTCTGCATGAAATTACATTTTTAATCTTTTTTGGAAGACGTAATTCTTTTTTCTCTACGATAGAATTGTCTTTAATGACATTTACGGTAAT
>CAYMHX010000010.1:336-21808 GCA_964390325.1 uncultured Roseburia sp.
TATTATGGTCAATAAAGCCAAGAATGTCTAAATCTAATTCTTCAATCGGACACTCTACTTTTAAAATATCTTTTCGTCCCATTTTATTACTTTTTACATTTTTGATAATTGCGACGGTGCAGTCAAGCTCGTCTAATTTTAAATCATGATAAATTTGAAGGCTCATACCGGCTTGAATGTGGTCTAAAACGAAACCTTCTTGGATTCCACTAATGGTCAGCATAATTACCCTCCTTTTATTCTACTGTAATGTTTAATAAGGTGAGAATCAGAGCCATACGAACATATACGCCGTACTGTGCCTGACGGAAGTAGGCTGCTCTTGGGTCGTCGTCGACTTCTACGGAAATTTCATTTACACGAGGAAGTGGATGAAGAACGAGCATATCTTTTTTGGCTAAATCCATTTTATCTTTTGTTAAAATGTAGAAATCCTTTAAACGGATATAATCTTCTTCGTTGAAGAAACGTTCTTTTTGAACACGAGTCATGTAAAGTACATCCAATTCAGGCATAGCATCTTCCAAACGTTCTACTTCTGTATAAGAAATATGGTTTGCTTCTAAAACATCTTCACGGATATAGTTTGGAATACGCAATTCTTCCGGTGAGATAAGTACAAAGTGAATATTTGGATAACGGATTAAGGCACTGATTAAAGAGTGTACGGTTCGTCCAAATTTTAAATCACCACAGAGACCGATTGTCATATTTTCAAAGTTACCCTTTAAAGAACGGATAGTTAATAAATCAGTTAAAGTCTGGGTTGGATGCTGATGACCGCCATCACCGGCGTTGATGACTGGAATGGTAGATTTTAAGGAAGCAACTAATGGTGCACCTTCTTTTGGGTGGCGCATTGCACAAATATCTGCATAGCAGGAAATTACTCGAATTGTATCAGAAACACTTTCCCCTTTGGCTGCTGAACTGGAATCAGCACTGGAAAAACCTAAAATAGAACCGCCAAGATTTAACATAGCAGCTTCAAAACTGAGTCGGGTTCGTGTGCTTGGCTCATAGAAACAGGTGGCAAGCTTTTTGCCTGCACAGGCATGAGCATATTTGTCAGGATGAGCTTCAATATCCGAAGCAAGGTTTAAAAGCTCATCTAATTCACTGACAGTGAAGTCTAAAGGACTCATTAAATGACGCATAAAATCACTCCTTTTTATATATTTGTAATTATTCAGAGTTAAATTTGAAAACACTAGGTATTTTCTCGTTATTGGCTTTTTGTCAAAGAAATTTGCATAAAAGAAGCATTCTTTTTATGAAAATTATATTAGCTTAGAATAATTACATATTTTTTATAGTTTATAATATGGAAATGGCAAATGCAAGTATAAATTAAGAAATACAAGAAAATGTTTGCTGGATATAAAAATCTTGCGTAGAAAGAAGCGGTAGAGTAAAATAAGAATAACGATACAAAGCAGAAATATATAGGTGATTGACAGCCTATGGAATAGTTAGGATTGAAAAATGGGAAAGGATGATAACAGATATGGAAGAAATGAAAAATAAAGAAGAAATCAAAGAAATAGAAGAAGCTAAGAAAATAGAGGAAAAGAAAGAAACAGAAGAACAGGAGATGTATAGTGAAAGAAAGCGTTTGTTGTTTTTTGGTCTTCCATGGACATTTACAAAATATACTATTACACCCGATATGCTTACAATTAAAGAGGGCTTTTTAAAAACAGAGGAAAATGACTGCTATATGTATCGGATTCAAGATGTTAAGTTGACAGCTACGCTAGGAGAACGTTTGTTTGGGCTTGGGACGGTAATTTGTTATACAGGTGATGTGACAAATCCTGAAATTCATTTGCTACATATTAAAAAAGCCAAAGAAATCAAAAATTATATCTTAAAAGCTTCGGAGGAGGCTCGTATTAAGAAACGGACACTTACTACAATGGATATTGGTATGGCAGCAGAGAGCGAGGGCTGTGACTGTACGCATTCAGATATGGGGATGTAGGCAGTTATTTTTTATAATATAAGTTTAGCAGGTTGTATTTTTTATTTTTTGTTGTTATTGGTGAGAATGTGTTCAAAAATCAGACCCGCTAACAGCCAAAAGGGTGCGTAATCTAAACGGATAATACCATTTATGTTAAAAGGTGACTGACTATAATCCCAGGGACATAAGTGGTATTTTTTTAAAACCGTGCCTGTTAGATATTCACAGAAAAAAATACCACAAGTATAGATAGCACCACGAATGAATGTAGGAAGTTTTTTTATGAAAGTATAAACAGGTTTAATAAAAGCAGCCAGACCATAAATTGGAAACATCCAAAGTGAAGTTCTTCCTATTAGGCGTAAATCTTGACGGAAAAAAGCCCCAATAGATGTAAAAATAATTTCCATGCACCAGCCTGTTAAACCACAGATAAAAAAATTTCGACGAAACATAAGACCTCCAAAGAATAATTTGTGATTAGTTAAAGTGTTTCCTTAAAATAGGATAGATATTCAGATTTATGTCAATTGTTTTGGAAAAGAATTGTATACTATCGGGGCAATTGAAAAACAGGATATTAATAAGAGGGGACGGCAGACAAAGGAAGGTCTGCTGCGGCCTTCTTTGTTTTATTATCTGAAATTTAAAATTTTGTAACAGTTCAGCCATCAGCCAAAATGAAAAACATCAGATGCTTGCATCATGATTTTTTCATTTGAGCTGATGAGCGGAACTGTTACAAAATTTTCTAATAAAAAACGCTATAACTTGTAAAAAGAAAAGTTTTGACATATAATCAGATATTAGGATAATATGCCTGTAATAGAATTTGAAGTAAATGAGGTGAAAAATGGCACAGTATGCAAATATCATTGTAGATATTTCTAATGAAAAACTGGATAAGACCTTTCAATATAAAGTCCCCGAACGTATGAAGGAGGGGCTTGTGCTTGGAATGCAGGTATGGATTCCTTTTGGAAGTCGAAAAATAAAAGGATATGTGGTGGAGCTGACAGACGAGCCTGAGTATGATGTGACAAAGTTAAAAGAGCTGGCTGGTTTTGTGACAGATAGTATTCCAATTGAGAGTCAGTTGATTGCACTTGCAGGTTGGATGCGAAAAAATTATGGTGCAACGATGAATCAGGCATTAAAAACGGTACTTCCAATTAAAAAGAAGATGCATATTGTAGAACAGAAACGTGTTCGATTACTATTAAATGAAATAGAAGCAAAAAATCAACTTGCTGAGTTTAATAGAAAGCACAACGTGGCAAGGGTGAGGCTTTTAGAGGCTTTAATCGAACAAAAAGAGTTGGATTGGGAGGTTGTAACCAATAAATTAAATGTCTCCCGTACTGTGATTACGGCATTACAGGAATTGGGAATTTTAGAAGTAATTACGGAACAGACTTACCGAAATCCGATTCAGAAACTGGAAAGTAAAGGATATGATATTCAGTTAAACGAAGCTCAACAGGCAGTGGTGGATGCTATAGAGGTGAATTTACAGAAAAATATACAGAAAACCTATCTTTTAAAAGGTGTAACAGGAAGCGGAAAAACAGAAGTCTATATGGAATTGATTGCAAAGGTTTTAGCAGAAGGAAAACAGGCAATTGTATTAATACCTGAGATTGCATTGACCTATCAGACGGTGATGCGTTTTTATAATCGGTTTGGAGATAGAGTTTCGATTATGAATTCCCGTTTGTCAGCAGGAGAGAAATTCGACCAATTTGAACGGGCAAAAAAGGGAAACATTGATATTATGATAGGTCCAAGGTCGGCATTGTTTACGCCATTTCAGAAATTGGGGTTGATTATTATAGATGAGGAGCATGAAAGCAGTTATAAAAGTGAAACCCTTCCACGTTACCATGCCAGAGAAACGGCAATTGAACGAGCAAGGATGGCAGGAGCAAGCGTTGTATTAGGTTCTGCGACTCCTTCGGTGGAGAGCTATTATAAAGCATTACAGGGTGAATATCAGTTATTGGAATTGACAAAACGTGTGGCAGAGAAAGAACTTCCGAAATGTTATGTAACGGATTTGCGGGAAGAACTTCGGATGGGAAATCGTTCGATTTTAAGTTATCAGTTACAGGAATTAATGGAAGACAGGCTGGCAAAAAAACAGCAAATTATGTTATTTTTAAATCGACGTGGCGTGTCAGGTTTTGTTTCCTGCCGTTCCTGTGGATATGTTATCAAATGCCCGCATTGTGATGTTTCTTTAAGCCAGCACAACGACGGAAAAATGCACTGTCATTATTGTGGATATGAAGAAGCAGAGGCAAAGATATGTCCTTCCTGTAGCTCTAAGTATATCAGTGGTTTTAAGGCGGGAACGCAAAAAATAGAAACCATCGTAAAAGAACGCTTTCCACAGGCAAGAGTGCTTCGTATGGATTTTGACACGACCCGCAATAAAGAGGGATATGAACAGATTTTATCAGCTTTTGCCAATCAGGAGGCAGATATTTTAATTGGTACACAGATGATTGTAAAAGGACATGATTTTCCAAATGTGACATTGGTGGGAGTATTGGCGGCGGATTTATCTCTTTATGTGAGTGATTATCGTGCCTCAGAGCGAACGTTTCAGTTATTGACACAGGCAGCGGGACGTGCAGGACGAGGAAGTTTGTCCGGTGAGGTAGTTATTCAGACTTATCAGCCAGAGCATTACAGTGTATTGACTGCACAGGCACAAGATTATCAAGCCTTTTATAAACAAGAAATTGCTTATCGAAAAATGCTTCGTTATCCACCGATTTTTCATATGTTAGTAATATTATGTGCCTCAAAAGAGGAGAATATAGCAGCAGAGTGTGCAAAAAATATTGCAGAACTTTTAAAAGAAACGTTACCGGAACAGGGAAGGAATACTCCGATAGAAGACAGAGTTTATTTGGTAGGACCTGCTGATGCTTCGATAGCAAAAGTAAATGATATTTATAAAAAAGTTATTTATTTAAGAACAGCAGAGTATCAAAAATTAGTAGGTATCAAAGATTGTGTGGAGTCTTATGTGAAATCTAACGAAATGAACAATGTAGTCTATAAAAATACAATGATACAATTTGATTTTAATCCAATGAATGGATTTTGAAAATTTGTAACTATTCAGAGCCAAGGCAATTTTCATAAAAAGTATGGATATTGCTTGCAATAAGACATACTTTTTTGAAAATTTCTTTGGCGAGAAGCCAACAGTGAGGAAACACGAAGTGTTTTCGAGCTTGGTTCTGAATAGTTACAATAATTTAAGAAATAAATTTTTAAAATTAAGAAAAGAGGAAACAAAGATGGCAATTAGAACAATTCGTATACAGGGGGACCCTGTACTGGGGAAAAAATGCAGAATGATTACAGAGATAACACCAAAGATTGAAGAATTGATTGAGGATATGTTAGATACCATGTATGAAGCAAACGGTGTTGGTCTTGCAGCACCGCAGGTTGGTATTTTAAAAAGATTGGTTGTTATTGACATCGGGGAAGGGCCGATTGTAATGATTAATCCTGAAATTTTAGAAACATCAGGTGAGCAGACAGGAGCAGAAGGATGTTTAAGCCTTCCAGGAAAATCAGGCACAGTAACCAGACCAAATTATGTAAAGGCGCGTGCTTTTGATGAAAATATGGATGAATATATCATTGAAGGGGAAGAATTAATGGCAAGAGCAATCTGTCATGAACTGGATCATTTAGACGGCCATATGTATACAGAGAAAGTAGAGGGTCCATTACAGGATGTGACCTATGATGAGGATGAGGAATAAATGAAAATTATTTTTATGGGAACGCCGGATATTGCAGTACCGGCATTGGAAAAGATTATAGAAGCAGGACATGAGGTTCTATTAGTGGTTTCGCAGCCTGATAAACCAGTTGGCAGAAGCAAGGCATTAAAGCCTACGGCAGTAAAAGAATGTGCATTAGCACATAATATCCCTGTATATCAGCCTGTGAAAATTCGTTTAGAAGAAAGTGTTGCTTATTTACAGCAGTTTAAAGCAGATGTAATAGTAGTAGAGGCTTTTGGGCAGATTATACCACAGGCGGTATTGGATATTCCAAAGTATTGCTGTGTAAATATCCATACGTCTTTATTGCCAAAATACCGTGGTGCAGCACCGATTCAGTGGGCGGTATTAAATGGCGATAAGCTAACAGGTGTTACAACCATGCGAATGGATGCAGGATTAGATACTGGTGATATTATTATGCAAAAAGAAATCCTGTTAAACGATGGAGAAACATCAGAAACTTTGTTTGACCGATTGGCAGAAGCAGGAGCAGATTTGATTGTGAAAACTTTAACAGCGATTGAAGATGGAACGGCTGTTTATACGCCACAGGATGCTGGAAAAGTGACGCATACTTCTAAAATTACAAAAGAAATGGGCAGTATTGATTGGAGTCGCAGTGCAAAAGAGCTTGAATGTTGGGTTCGTGGCATGGACCCATGGCCAAGTGCTTATACTAAATTAGAAGATAAGAATATAAAAATCTGGAAAGCAAAGGTTTTGGCAGAGAATACAGAAGCAAAAGCAGGAACGATTGTCCGAGTGACAAAAAATTCCATAGATGTTCAGACAGGAGATGGCATCTTATCGATTTTAGAACTTCAGATAGAAGGAAAAAAACGTATGACAGCGAATGCATTTTTATGTGGCTGTCAGGTAAAAGAGGGAATTATATTAAAACGGGGTTAATTTTGTAACTGCAAAATAAAGTGATTGAATAGAGAATAATTACTGGATTTTGATGGATTGATAGAGAGGAATAAGAGATAAAAATGTACGGTGGATATTATTATGGATTTGATGCAACTTATATATTAGTTTTCATAGGTGCAGTGATTTGTATGATGGCTTCAGCTCGCGTAAAAAGCACTTATCAGAAATATTCTAAGGTAAGAAGTATGACAGGAATGACAGGTGCACAGGCGGCACAGCGTATTTTAAATCATGCAGGAATTTATGATGTGACAATTCAGCATATTTCAGGTCAGTTGACGGATAATTACAATCCAAGACAAAAGACGTTGAATTTGTCAGATGCGGTATATAATTCTGCATCCGTTGCAGCAGTGGGAGTAGCAGCTCATGAATGTGGGCATGCAATTCAGCATCATAAGGGATATGTGCCACTTACCATTCGTTCTGCAATTGTACCAGCGGCAAATATTGGCTCGAATCTGGCATGGCCATTGATTTTATTGGGATTGTTTATTACTAGCGATATGGGAGTATTTTTGATTAATTTAGGAATTATTGCGTTTTCTTTGGCAGTATTGTTTCAGCTAGTGACACTTCCGGTAGAGTTTAATGCATCAAACAGGGCATTGGTATTATTGGAAGACTGTGGTATTTTAAGTGAAAGTGAAATTCCTGCGACAAGAAAGGTATTAAGTGCAGCAGCACTGACCTATGTAGCAAGTGCTGCATCTGCGATTTTACAGTTATTACGTCTGATTTTATTAACTCGTCATCGGAGAGATGATGATTAGAAAAGGATAAATGGAGATTAGTATGGCAAATGCAAGAGAGTTGATTCTTGAAATTTTATTAGAGGTTATAGAAAAAGAAAATTACAGCCATTTGGTGATACGAAGTGTATTAGAGAAATATCAATATTTGGAGAAACAGGAAAGAGCTTTTATTACTCGTGTGTCAGAAGGTACGATTCAGACTATGATAGAGTTAGATTATATTATTAATCAGTTCTCTAAGGTAAAAGTAAAGAAGATGAAGCCAGTCATTCGCAATATTTTACGCATGAGTGTGTATCAGATGAAATATATGGATGCTGTTCCGGATTCTGCGGCGTGTAATGAAGCGGTAAAATTAGCAAGAAAAAAAGGATTTTCTTCTTTGAGTGGGTTTGTAAATGGCGTGTTGCGTAATATTAGCAGAGGCTTGTCAGAGGTAAGTTATCCAAATAAGCAGACCGAACCTGTAGAATATGCTTCTATCACTTATTCCATACCGGAATGGCTTGCTAAATTGTGGATAAAAGATTATGGAATAGAAGATGCCGAGAGGATAATGCAAGCATTTACTAAAGAAGCAGTGCTTACGATTCGCACCAATTTAACACGCATTTCGCCAGAAGAATTGCAAAAGCGGCTTTTAGCAGAGGGTGTGACGGTAAAAAAAGTGGAATTAAAAGATTGCCCACAATTGAATTACGCATTTTTGATTTCGGGATTTGATTATCTGAATGCATTGCCAAGTTTTAGGGAAGGGCTATTTTATGTACAGGATATCAGTTCTATGATGGCAGCAGAATTAGCAGACCCAAAACAGGGAGATTATATTATTGATGTCTGTGCTGCACCTGGAGGAAAGAGTACCCATTTAGCAGAAAAACTAGCAGGAACAGGCATGGTAGAAGCGAGAGATTTGACAGAGTATAAAGTGAGTCTGATTGAAGAAAATATGACACGCCATGCTTGTACAAATATGAAAGCTGTTTTAATGGATGCAACAGTGAAAGATACGGCATCTATAGAGAAAGCGGATATTGTGATGGCAGATTTGCCATGTTCAGGTCTTGGTGTTTTGCGGAAAAAAACAGATATTAAATATAAGATGAATTTGGAAAAAATGGCATCTTTAGTGGAATTACAGAGGGAAATGTTACATACAGTATGTGATTATGTGAAAAAAGACGGCATTTTGGTATATTCTACCTGTACCATTCACCGCAAAGAGAATGAAGAAAATGTTGCATGGTTTTTGGAAAATCATAAAGAATTTGAATTGATAAGTCAGCAGCAGATACTTCCACAGGAGGAATTTGGGGATGGATTTTTCCTTGCTAAAATGAAAAAGGTAGACTAGGTAAATGTGTTAAAAAAGTGGTTCAAGTGTACAAAAATCTCATCACGAAGTGATTTTTAATGGATTTTTGTATCATAACTATGAAGGTACGGAATAGTTACTTAAAAAATTAACACACAGAAAGGCATGGTTATTAGAGTGAAAATAGATATAAAATCCTTAAATTTAAAGGAGCTGACAGCTTTGATAGAGGAAATGGGAGAAAAACCGTTTCGAGCAAAGCAGATTTATCAGTGGCTTCACATAAAACAGGCAGAATCTTTTGAGGAAATGACGAATATTTCAAAGGCATTGATTGAAAAGTTAAAAGAACAGACAATGCTTATCACTTTAAAAAAAGAAATGTTTCAGGAGTCAAAATTAGATGGCACAAGGAAGTATTTGTTTTGTTTAGAGGATGGAAATATCATTGAAAGTGTTTTAATGCGTTATAAACATGGAAATTCAGTCTGTATTTCTTCACAGGTAGGCTGTCGTATGGGCTGTCGCTTTTGTGCTTCTACATTGGATGGTCTGGTTCGGAATTTAACGCCATCGGAGATGTTAGAGCAGATTTATCGGATAGGAAAGGATATTGGAGAACGTATTTCAAATGTAGTAGTAATGGGAACAGGCGAGCCATTGGATAATTATGAAAATTTATTAAAATTTATCGAATTACTGACAGACGAGAATGGACTTCATCTTAGTCAAAGAAATTTGACAGTTTCTACTTGTGGGATTGTACCAAAAATGAGAGAGCTGGCAGAAAAAAAGCTTCAAATTACGCTTGCATTGTCCTTACATGCTTCTACACAGGAAAAACGTTTGGAATTAATGCCTGTGGCAAATAAATATGACATAAATGAGGTAGTAGATGCCTGTAAATATTATTTTGAAAAAACAGGACGGAGAGTGACCTTTGAATATAGTTTGGTAGGCGGTGTCAATGACCGGAATGAGGATGTAAGAAATTTGTGTTTTTTAATAAAAGGAATGAATTGTCATGTAAATTTAATTCCTGTAAATCCGATTAAAGAACGAGATTTTGTACAGCCGAATGATATGGTGATACAGGCTTTTAAAAATAAACTTGAAAAAAATGGGATTAATGTTACTATAAGAAGGGAAATGGGCAGAGATATTGATGGTGCCTGTGGACAGTTGCGAAAAAAATATATAAAACAGTAATTACGAAATAACAAAAGAAATAGTATCAGAATTGGAGGTATGAAATGAAGATATTTTCCATGACAGATGCTGGAAAAAGGCGTGATATGAATCAGGATTATATGTATGCGTCAGATACAGCAGTTGGAAAGCTTCCAAATTTATTTATTGTAGCAGATGGAATGGGTGGACATAAAGCAGGAGATTATGCATCGAGGGTAGCTGTAGAAGTAATAGCGGAATGTGTGAAGAATGATGAAAACGGTCTTCCTGTTGCAACAATAAAAAAAGCAATTACAGAAGCAAATCGAATTGTATTAAGAGCATCCCTGATAGATATTGATAAAGAAGGCATGGGGACTACGATTGTGGCAGCTTGCATCGTAGAGGATAAGTTAATTGTTGCAAATATAGGGGACAGCCGTTTGTATATTGTAAATGAGCATAGTATGAAACAGGTTACAATTGACCATTCTTATGTGGAAGAAATGGTTCGATGTGGAAAAATTGCAAGAGAAGATGCAAGAAATCATCAAAATAAAAATATGATTACTCGTGCAGTGGGTGTATTTCCAGATGTGGATGCAGATTTTTTTGAGACAAAAGTAATGCCTGGGGATACTGTGTTGTTATGTACGGATGGTTTGACAAATATGGTAGAAGATGAGGAGATAAGACGAATCATTTTAAGCCAGCGTGATATTGTAGAAAAAACAGAAGTATTAGTGGAAACAGCAAATAGAAATGGTGGTACAGATAATATTACAGTGGTATTAATAGAACCGTTTGCATAAGGAAAGGTTCGTACAATCGTTATACCTAAGTTTTTGGGGTGAATGTGTTAAAAAATTAACACATAGAAAGGCGTGGATATTTTTTATGATAATACAAGGAATGTATATTGCAGATAGATATGAAGTTATAGGAAAAATAGGTGCAGGAGGAATGTCTGATGTATATAAGGCAATGGACCATACATTGGGCAGATATGTAGCGATTAAAGTATTAAAATCAGAGTTTTCTGAAGATTTAAATTTTGTAGCCAAATTTCGCACAGAGGCTTCCTCGGCAGCGGGTTTAGAGCATCCGAATATTGTAAATATCTATGATGTAGGAAGCGAAAGTGATGTCCATTATATTGTAATGGAATATATTGAAGGAATTACTTTAAAAACTTATATTGAGAAAAAGGGACAGCTTACCTTTAAGGAAGCAATTAGTATTGCGATTCAGGTAGGACGCGGCATTGAAGCGGCTCATAACAAAGGAATTATTCATCGTGATATTAAGCCTCAGAATATTATTATTTCTACAGAAGGAAAAGTAAAGGTAACCGATTTTGGTATTGCAAAGGCTGCTACAGCCAATACCATTAGTTCCGATGTTATGGGGTCGGTGCATTATTCGTCTCCAGAGCAGGCGAGAAATGGTTTCGTAGATGGCAAGAGTGATATTTATTCTCTCGGTATTGTGATGTATGAAATGGTGACAGGTCGTGTACCATTTGACGGTGATTCGACTGTGGCGGTAGCAATTCAGCATTTGCAGGAAGAAATGACTCCTCCCGGAGAATATGCACCAAATATTCCGGTTAGCATGGAAAAAATTATTTTGAAATGTACCCAAAAGAGTCAGGACCGCCGTTACGAGAATATGACAGCGTTATTGTCTGATTTGCGGAAGTCTTTGATTTCACCGGATGAGGATTTTGTGGTAATTGCACCGCTTTCACAGGATAAGACTAGAATTATTGGTGCAGAGGAAGTTGCGAAAATTAAGCAGAAAACAGGAAGTATCCATGTGGACGAAGAAACCTTGATGGAAAGTACAAAACAAAAAGTTGTACGCAATAAATCCGAAGAAAAAGAAGTTTATTCAGAGGAAGAAGACATTGAGGAAGATGACTATGAGGAGGAAGACATCAATCCGGTAATGGATAAAGTGATTACCATTGCAGGTATTACAGCAGGGATTGTTATTGTCATTCTGATTATTGTCATTTTATTGAATTTCCTCGGCGGATTTAGTTTTTCTTCTAATAAAAATAATAATACGCAGCAGTCACAGAGTTCGCAGAATACACAACAGACTCAGCAGACACAAACTTCACAAGATACACAGCAGAATCAGAATACACAGCAGTCACAGACAGAAATGCAGTCTCAAGTGGAAGATGGGATTTTGTTGATGGATTTGAGAGGTTCTACGTTTAGTGAGGCAACTGAAAAGTTAAATGCAGAAGGTCTGGGAATTAGAAAAGCAGGAGTTATTTCTTCCGATGAATATGAAGAAGGACAGATTATTAGTCAGGTTCCGGCAGCAGGTGAAAGTGTTTTGAAAAATACAACGATTGAAGTTGTTGTAAGTAGTGGACCTGCAATGATTGATATCCCGAATGTAAAAGGGGAAGGTAAAACAGAGGCAAAAAGAATATTAGAGGAAGCCGGCTTTACCGTAAGCATGGATTATGATTACAGCGATACGATTGAAGAAGGAAGGGTTGTTTCACAGACACCGGTAGCAAATTCACTTGGCAATAAGGGTGACCAAGTGACAATTGTAATCAGTCGCGGTCCGGAAATTATTTTGGTAAAAGTACCGAATGTCGTAAATCGTACACAGGGTGAAGCAATTACAGCTTTGACAAATGCAGGATTAAAGGTTGGTACGATTACAACTTCTTATAACGATACAGTGGCAAAAGATTGTGTTATTAGCCAGAGTATTCCTAACGATACACAGGTAGCAAAGCAAACAGTGGTTAATTTAGAAATCAGTCTTGGTAAAAATGTGATAGCAGTGCCGAATGTAGTGGGAAAAGATGAGTATACAGCAGTAACCACATTGGAAGCACTTGGGTTAAAAGTGGCAATTGTAGATGAATACAATGCTTCTGTACCAAAAGGTTACGTTGTTTATCAGGATGTAGCAGAAAATGCCGAAGTAGATAAAAATTCTACGATTACAATAGTAATAAGCAAAGGTCCGGAACCAGCATCCGAACAGGCTTCGGCACCGGAAACAAATACAGATGTGCAGACTGGAACAGATGAAGCAGGCAGTACAACAAATGATGTAGAAACAAATGCGGGAACAAATACGGATGTACAGACTGGCACAGATACAGTAACGCCATAAGGTGCGTAAACACTTTAGAATGAGGGGCTAATGCAAGGTAAGATTGTAAAAGGAATTTCCGGATTTTATTATGTTCATGTAACAGAATTTGGAATTTATGAGTGTAAAGCAAAGGGAGTATTTCGTAATCAAAATGTGAAACCATTGGTTGGGGATGATGTAGAGATTGTAATACTTGATGAAGATAAGAAAATAGGCAATATTGAACAGATTTTGCCAAGAAAAAATGAACTAATCCGTCCGGCAGTTGCAAATATTGATTTGGCATTGGTGATTTTTGCAGCAGCAAAACCGCAGCCGAATTTTAATTTGCTGGATAGATTTTTAATTATGATGGAGTATCAGAAGGTTCCCGTTGTTATTTGCTTTAATAAACAGGATTTAGTATCAGAAGAAGAATTAAAACAGATTGCAGAGGTATATCAAAAATGTGGTTATACCGTTTTATATACTTCGGCAAGTGAAAAATTCGGTGTTTTGGAACTAAAAGAACTTTTAAGAGATAAGACGACGGCAGTAGCAGGTCCTTCAGGGGTAGGAAAATCTTCGTTGATTAACTGTTTACAGTCAGATATACAGATGGAAACAGGCAGTATCAGCCGTAAAATTGAACGTGGACGGCATACAACCAGACATTCGGAGATAATTCCGATTGAACATGGGACTTATATTATGGATACACCTGGATTTAGTACCTTATATATTCCTGGATTTGAAAAAGAAGATTTACAGCAGTTTTATCCGGAGTTTAGTGAATATGAGCCGTATTGCAGGTTTAAAGGGTGTAATCATATGAATGAACCTGATTGTGGTGTGAAGGATGCAGTGAAAAATGGAGAAATTAGTTTGCTGCGTTATGAGAACTATAAATTATTGTACGAGGAATTAAAAACAGCTAAAAAATATTAAGAAAGAACGTAACTATTCAGTAGATAAAGGAGGAAATCGGTTATGAATTATCTTTCGCCATCTATTTTATCAGCAGATTTTGCAAATTTAGGGAAACAGATAAAAGAATTAGATAAAGCAGGGGCACAGTATGTGCATATTGATGTGATGGACGGTATGTTTGTGCCAAGTATTTCTTTTGGTATGCCGGTTATGAAATCGATTCGTAAATATACAGAACGTGTTTTTGATGTACATTTAATGATTGAAGACCCAGACCGTTATATTAATGATTTTGCAGCAGCAGGGGCAGATTTAATTACGGTTCATGCAGAAGCTTGTAAACATTTAGACCGTACTATTTCAGCGATTAAGGAAAAAGGATTATTAGCAGGTGTTGCATTAAACCCGGCGACTCCATTATCTGTAATTGAATGGATTTTACCAAAAGTAGACATGGTGTTGATTATGTCTGTCAATCCGGGATTTGGCGGTCAGTCTATGATTCCATATTGTGTGGATAAAGTGCGTGATTTAAAAGCAATGATTGAAAAAAAGGGATTAAAAACAGATATTGAAGTAGACGGTGGTGTCAATCACAAAAATGTGAGCGATTTCTTAGATGCCGGTGCGAATATCATTGTAGCAGGCAGTGCGGTTTTTAATGGAGATATTACAGAAAATGTGGAGAAATTTCTGAAAATTATAAATGCCTAAGAAAGAATGAGATTGCTGTTTATTAAAAAGCCGCTTATGCGGTGGAATGTGGGGAAAAATGAATTATCAGAAAATTTTAATTGTTTCCGGTGGCAGTATTGAGGATGAGTTTGCGAAGGAATGGATGAAACAGTATCAGCCGGATTATATCATTGTAGCAGATTCAGGCATGGAATTTATGAAACGTATAGGAATGCTTCCGAATATGATTATCGGAGATTTTGATTCCGTAAATCAGGAAACGCTGGCTTTTTTTAAGGAAAAACAGGGAATTGTTTGGAAACAATTAAATCCCGTAAAAGATGATACCGATACCGAATTTGCTATACGGCAGGCAATCGCACTTGGCACAGAAGAAATTACTATTTTAGGTGGAACCGGAACAAGACTCGACCATGTACTTGGAAATATTTCTCTGCTTGGAATTGGATTAGAGGAATCGGTAGGAATTCAGCTTGTAGATTCCCATAACCGTATTCGCATGATAAAGAAAGGAATACGGTTGGAGAAAGCAAAGCAGTTTGGAAATATGGTGTCATTAGTTCCTTATTACGGGGAAGTAAAAGGATTGAATTTGAAGGGATTTCAGTATCCATTGCAGGATTTTACAATGGGAGGATTTTCGTCGCTTGGAATTAGCAATGAGATTGTAGATGAAGTGGCGGAGATTTTCTTTGAAGAAGGAATTTTGCTTGTGATAGAAGCTAGAGATTAGAAAATAAAATATAAAAAATAACGATAAAACTCTCAATTTTTTGAGGGTTTTATTTTTTTGTGGCGATAAATAGGGTATCGCACGTTACTTTGTTTCGTCTTTTTTGCTGTAAAGCATGATTTGAAGATGGAAAGGAGAAACTAAAAATATGGAAGGATTTGAATCTGTGCAATAGCGTAGAATAGTGTCATGATAAATGAGTATAATTTATTTGAGGAAATTTCACTTGTTACTGTTCACAGAGCTATCAGACATTTACTGTCGGATAGCGAAAGAACATGATTCAGGAGTTGATTTCTGCTTCGCGAAGCGAATTTGCATGCAGAAATCAATAAGTTACTGGTCACGTGTGAACAGTAACTATGTTTGAGGTTATGGAAAAAGAAATATGATAAAAGATATGTACAGTATAAGATAATTTGCTATAATAAAATGCAGTAGAAAGAGAGGAGTAATGATGATTTATGTATCTGAAACGAACAGTTTATGAAAAGTTAAAAGACTGGAAAAAAAATCATAGTCAAAGTACTTTGGAAGTAAATGGTGCAAGACAGGTCGGAAAAACGTATCTTATTAATAAATTTGCAGATGAATATTTTGAGCATAAAATATATATTAATTTGTTTGAATTAAGTGGAAAGCAGTTTTTGGAATGTTATAATCAGGCTATGGAATGGAAACCGGGAACAAAAAGACCAAAGAATCCTCTGCATGATGTATTTTGCTTATATGATATTGATTTTAAAGATACGGAAGATACAGTCATTATTATTGATGAAATTCAAGAATCAGCAGAAATTTATAATCGTATTAGAGAATTTACAAGACAGTTTAAGGCTCGTTTTATTGTAACTGGAAGTTATCTTGGGAGAGTATATGATTCGGAATTTCGATATTCCAGTGGTGATGTTACAAAATTAACAATCTATACACTTTCTTTTGAAGAATTTTTACAGGCGTATGATGAGAAGTTGTATGAAAAGTATGGTAAATTAGCAAGAAAAGAAGAAACAGAAGATGTTTATGAAAAGTTGAAAACGGTTTATGATTGCTATTGTCAGATAGGTGGTTATCCAAAAGTAGTGGAAACTTATCTTTTAACAAAAAGTATGCAGCTGGCTCAGGGAGAACTTGTAAAGATTATGGATACGTTTGTCAATGAATCTATTCGATATTTTACGGATATTTTAGACAGCCGAGTATTTACACAGATTTTTCTTTCTATTTGTCGTATTTTAAATCGTGAAAAAAAAGGTTTGGCAGAGGACAGTATTAGCGAAGAATTACAGAAGATAGTGACAAGGGATTATTCCAGTAATATTTCCAAGGCAATCTGTAATAGGGCGATTAGCTGGCTGTATTTTTCGGGGATTATTGGATTTTGTGCAAAGATTACGGAATTGGATATTTTGGATTTTAAACAGGCAAGCAGATGTTATTTTATGGATTTAGGTGTTGCGAATTATTATTTGAAATTGACAGGAACGGATACTGCTACATTGTCGGGCGCTTTGAATGAAAATTATGTGTATATTAATTTGAAGAAAAGACAGGATTTTCCGCCTGAGATTGCGTTTGAAACACCTGCATTTGCTACTTATAAAAGTGGAGAGATAGATTTTGTTGTTCAAAGTTTAAAGACAGAAGAAAGATATTTGATAGAAGTAAAATCGGGGAAAGGAACCGCATCTACTTCTATCAAGGCATTGCAGAATGGAAAAGGAGATAAATTGCTGTATTTAAAAGGAGATACAAAAGGTGGTATAGATAGGCAGATAGAAACAGTACCGATTTATATGTTGGAAAGGTATGAATTTTAAGAAATAATAATGTGATTTATAAAAAGAATAAGAGAAAAGAGTTTGAACAGTATATTGCCAAGAAACTTGAAATTTAGAAAATTAATGACTTTTCAAATTGCAAAAGGAGTGGTATAATACTATGCTGTATCAGACTCTTTTAGGAATTATAAGGAAAGATTTCAACATAATATAAAGGATTGCATTGGTAATATGCTTTTATCAGATGTAAAGCCGATGCATTGAGGCTGATATGTGACCAGAAACTTTACAAGTAATACTTGGTCATTTTAACGTAGGCATTACTATGAATTTATATGTACATGTGACAGAAGATGAAAAGTTAAAAGAGGTCGAAAAAATAGAAAGTGCCTTAAAGATTGTGTAGTAAATTGTGTAGTAAGAATATAAGAGAAAGGCGAAAACCTTTGAAAATAAAGGATTTTCGAGAAGGTATAAAAAATTATGAAATTAGGTATTGTAGGATTACCAAATGTAGGAAAGAGTACACTTTTTAATTCATTGACAAAGGCAGGAGCAGAATCAGCCAACTATCCATTTTGTACGATTGACCCAAATGTGGGAATTGTTACAGTTCCGGATGAACGTTTGAAAAAGTTAGGAGATTTATACAATTCTAAGAAGGTGACACCGGCAGTCATTGAATTTGTAGATATTGCAGGACTTGTAAAGGGTGCGAGCAAGGGCGAAGGACTAGGAAATCAGTTCCTTGCAAATATTCGTGAAGTAGATGCGATTGTACATGTAGTACGTTGTTTTGAAGATACAAATGTAGTGCATGTAGACGGTAATGTAAACCCGGCAAGAGATATTGAAACCATTAATTTTGAATTGATTTTCTCAGATATTGAGATTTTGGAACGTCGTATTGCAAAGGTAGCAAAACAGGCGAGAATGGACAAAACATTAGCAAAAGAATTAGAATTATTAGAAGGCATTAAGGCACATTTGGAAGCCGGGAATATGGCAAAATCGTTTGAAGTACCAGAAGACGAAGATTTAGAAGCATTGTTTGTATCTTATAATCTTTTGACAGCAAAACCAACCATTTATGCAGCAAATGTAGCAGAAGACGAGTTAGCTGATGATGCAGCGGGAAATGCACATGTACAGGCTGTGCGAGAGTTAGCTGGTAATGAAAATAGTGAAGTATTTGTTATCTGTGCTCAGATTGAACAGGAAATTGCAGAATTAGATGATGATGAAAAAGCAATGTTCTTAGAAGATTTAGGACTTTCGGAATCTGGTTTGGATAAGTTAATCAAAGCAAGTTATAGTCTGCTTGGTTTAATCAGTTATTTAACATCTGGTGAAGATGAAACTAGAGCTTGGACGATTAAAAAGGGAACAAAAGCACCACAGGCAGCAGGAAAAATTCACTCTGATTTTGAACGCGGCTTTATTCGTGCAGAAGTAGTGAATTATCAGGATTTACTGGATTGCGGAAGCATTGCAGCAGCAAAAGAAAAAGGTCTGGTAGGTCTGGAAGGTAAGGAATATGTGGTAAAAGACGGAGATGTTATTTTGTTCCGTTTTAATGTGTAAATGATTATGAATTTTTAGTGAAAAAAGCGCATATTTTTTTCCAAGGGAAATAGGGAGAAAGATATGCGTTTTTGTAATTTAACACAAAAAGAGGTTATCAATGTCTGTGACTGTAAATGTCTTGGGACAGTTTGTGATTTGGAATTTGATGAAAAAGATGGCTGTATTACTGCATTAATTGTGCCTGGACCTGGAAAGATGTTAGGGTGTTTTGGCAGGGAATTTGAATTGTGTATTCCATGGTGTAAGGTGGTAAAAATTGGACCGGACATTATTTTAGTTGATGTAGATGAAAAGGATGTCAGACATAAATTAGGTTGACAAGAGATTGTGAAATATACTACAATATAAAGGATAGAAAAGTTTTTGGAAAATATTGTTATTATATGATATTTTAGAATGGGTTCATGTAATATAAAAATTGGATTTTGCTTTTATGCAGAAATGAGGTAAAAATGAAGTGTCCTTTTTGTGGAAGTGATAATACGAGAGTAATTGATTCCAGACCCGCAGATGACAATACATCCATTCGCCGTCGAAGATTGTGCGATGATTGTGGAAAGCGTTTTACCACTTATGAAAAGGTGGAAACGATACCGCTTATTATTATTAAAAAGGATAATAACAGAGAACAGTATGACCGTACAAAAGTGGAGGCGGGCGTATTGCGTGCATGCCACAAAAGACCAATTTCAGCCGAAGAAATTAATCAGTTAATAGATGAAGTAGAGACGGAAATTTTTAATCGGGAAGAAAAAGAGATATCCAGTACTTTAATTGGTGAAATTGTGATGGATAAGATGAAAAAGCTGGACTCGGTTGCTTATGTTCGTTTTGCCTCTGTTTATCGTGAATTTAAAGATGTAGACAGTTTTATGAGTGAGCTGAAGAAGATGTTAGAGCATTAATGGAATGTAAAAGGGGGAGGCAGTTGTAATGTCGTCCCCTTTTTATTAAAAAGGATGAAAGATTTAGAACATAGTGATAAAGTTACTAATAATTGCGAAAGGATAAAAAGATGTTAGAACGTTTCTATCCAAAGAAATATATGGATTCCACATATCAGATTGATTTTGAAAAATATTATAAAAAGGGATATCGGGGAGTGATTTTTGATATTGATAATACCTTAGTTCCTCATGGTGCGCCAGCAGATGAGAAGGCGGTGGCATTATTTAAACGTTTAAAGGAATTAGGCTATTCTACGGTGCTGCTGTCGAATAATAAGGAACCGAGAGTGAAAATGTTTTTTGATGGAGTAGAGGCATCTCATTATATTTATAAGGGTGGTAAACCAGGGACGGCAAATTATGAAAAGGCAATGAAACTGATGGGATGTGACACGAGAAATACATTATTTGTGGGTGACCAGATTTTTACAGATGTCTATGGTGCAAATCGAACAGGAATTTATAGTATTTTAGTAAAGCCAATTCATCCGAAAGAAGAAATTCAGATTGTATTAAAGAGATATTTAGAAAAGATTGTTTTATATTTTTATAAAAGAAGTTTGAAGAAACGTAAGAAGAAATAGGGAGGAAGAAAAAATGAAAATTGCAATTGGAAATGACCATGCAGCAACCGATTTAAAATTCACAATTATGGAATTTGTGAAAGAATTAGGACATGAAGTAATTAATTTTGGAACAGATGGAAATGATAGCTGTGATTATCCTGAATTTGGTGAAAAAGTAGGACGTGCTGTTGTGGCAGGAGAAGCAGACTGTGGTATTTTAATCTGTGGTACAGGTGTAGGTATCTCAATCGCAGCAAATAAAGTAAATGGTGTTCGTGCAGCCGTATGTTCGGATTGTGCAACTGCAAGATTAGTAAGAGAGCATAATAATGCGAATGTACTTGCGTTCGGTGCAAGAATTGTAGGTTCTGAATTAGCAAAGGATATTGTAAAGGCATATTTAGAAGCAGAATTTCAGGGAGCAAGACACCAAAGACGTATCGATATGCTTCACGAAATTGAAAAACGAAATTAATAACAAACAAGATGAAAAAACACTTGAAATATAGGGCTGTTTATTATAAAATAGGAGAACGGGATTACTATTATATTAAGAAGATAAGTAACTATTCAGAGCGGGTCAAAACACTTGCTGTTTTGACCAAAAGAACATGATTCAGATGTACAAAAATTCTATCGCGAAGCGATTTTTAATGAATTTTTGTATCGTAACTATGAGGTACTGAATAGTTACGAAGATAATAGTAATAAAATGAGAGAGTCAAAAGACTTATATCAAGTTTAAGGAGGAAACATTCATGATTTCAGCAGGCGATTTCAGAAATGGTATCACTATTGAATTAGAAGGAAACATTTTTCAGATTATCGAATTTCAGCACGTTAAACCAGGAAAGGGTGCAGCGTTTGTTAGAACAAAATTAAAAAATATCAAGAGTGGCGGTGTAGTTGAAAAAACTTTCAGACCTACAGAAAAATGTCCACAGGCTCGTATCGACCGTAAAGATTATCAGTATTTATATGCTGATGGCGATTTATTCTACTTCATGGACGTAGAAACATACGACCAGATTGCATTATCTGAAACAGATATCGGCGATGCATTAAAATTTGTAAAAGAAAATGAAATGTGCAAATTATGCTCACAAAACGGCAGCGTCTTATCAGTAGACCCACCGCTAATTGTAGAATCAGAGATTA